>JAFASL010000414.1 GCA_019244535.1 Alphaproteobacteria bacterium | reverse complement strand
AGGATTTAGAAGTCAAGATTTAGTCGGGGCGATTACCGCTTCTGCGCCGGCACCGGCAGGCCGGCGATCTTGACATTGACCGAGCCGAGGTGGTTGCGGCTGGTGAAATAGAGGGTCTGCCAGTCGTCGCCGCCGAACGCCAAATTGGTGGTGGCCGGAGCCCCGTGCATGATGCGGCCGAGCTTTTTGCCGGCGCGGTCCATGATCCAGATCCCGCCCGCTCCGCCGCAATAAACGTTGCCTTCGATGTCCACCTTCATGCCGTCGGGGACGCCTGGCTCGTTGCCGCGCAGATCGGCAAAGACGCGGTCGGTTTGCTTGGCGAGCATGCCACTCGGCATCAGGTCAAACGCGCGGATATGGCCGCGCCGCGAGTCGTTGATGTAGAGCACTTGCTCGTCTGGCGAGAAGGCTAGACCGTTCGGCAAAACAAAATCGTCGGCCAATAGGCTGATTGTGCCGAGATCGGGAGTCACGCGGTAGACGCCGGAAAAGGTCAGGTCCCATTGTTCCGGTGCGGCCGGACTGGTCCACGGGTCGGTGAAATAGATGCAACCGTCCGACCTGACGACCACGTCATTGGGCCGGTTGAGCCGCCGACCTTGAAAGCTGTTGGCGATCACGGTGATGCTGCCGTCGAGCTCCTGCCGGGTCACGCGCCGTGCATCGTGCTCGCAGGCGACCAGCCGCCCCTGCAAGTCGCGGGTCAGTCCATTGGCTCTGTTGGTCGGCTCCTGAAAGGCTGTGACACCCCCGCCCGGCTCGTATTTCATTCGCTTGTTATTGTGAATATCGCTGAACAGCAGGTAATGCCCCTCCTTCCACCACACCGGCCCTTCGGCAGGACCCAAATTGCCGCCAAAGCCGTCGGCGAGATGCTGGATCGGCTCCGATGCGGAGACGATCCGTTCCAACTCGGGAGCCCATTGCTCGATGCGGGTTGACGATTCTGAAGACGCGTGACCACCCGACATAGCCATTCCTCCCATTGCAGTAGCCAACGCCAGAGTTAAGCCTATGGCGCAGCCGCGCGCCGACGCAAGCGGGTATTCTCGCAGGCCGCGAGGGCGCGGCCGCACCGCACGGCTCAGTCGGAGGGGATTTCTCGAAGGATCGCCCGCTTTTGCCGCACGCCGCGCTTGTCGGGCTTGAACTCCCATCCGGCAAATTCGTAGCGCCGGCGTTTGCTTGGTTTCGGGCGCGCGGCGCGGCCGATCCCCGGGGCGATCCTCGGGGCGGCGGTCTCCATTGGCGGTGTCTTCGCCGAACCCTCGAGCAAGCGTTGGCGTTGAGCGCCGCGATCCGGACCCAAATACGTGTAACCCGATTTATGGCTAATCGGAGCGATCATGTGGGAGCGGCGAGCAATCTCCGCGGCAGCCTCGGCGGTGCCGCATTCGAGACAGCTATCGAACCCGAGCTGGGCGCGTGCTTCGGGGAATTCGTTACCGCAACGGCAGTACGGCATTACGGCGATTTAGCCGAGTAAGTCGGCGCCTTGAGAATGCGGTTGATTTCGTCGACCGAGACTCCATAGAGTTCGGCGACCTGCTTGGGTGTCATGCCGTAAGTCGCCAATGTGCGCACCCGCCCGATTTGCGATGGCGGCACGGCTGTCTTGGCGGGGCGCTTGGCGGCTGTCGGGCGCCGTACTGGCTCTGCCGCTACCGAGTAATCCGTTTTCGGGCTCAGCGGGAGCCGCGGTGGAACAGTAAAAATGCGCGGCTCACGTCGCGATTGCTGCTCCTTCGGCGTGCTGTCATTTGCGACTTGTCCAGTCGGTCCGGGATCAGAACTGGGATGCGCCGGCTTAAACAAGTCTTCAGCCGCCTTTCGCGCTCGGTCGATTTTTTCTCTATTATTCCGCTCGTCCGCCGATTGCCATTCGTCCACCGAGCGTTACTCCGAAGAAATCGTTAATGTGTTGCTCCGATATAAGTCCCGCCGAAGAAGCCTGCAAGCCCGCCTCCAATACGGCGCCTGAAGCGCGGAACACCGCTTTCCGGCGACGGAAGAATGCGATTCGCACATTCGCCAACTCCAAAAAGAAATCATAATGGAGCCGGCAAGCCAGTCGAGAGGAGTCCGATGAATATCCCCGGGGCGAGCGACATGGTCGTCGATCGAGATATCGGCGTCCTTGCACGCGACGGCGTGGCGCTCGCGACGGACGTTTATCGTCCGGTTGGCGGGGGTTCCTTCCCGGTGCTGCTGGAACGCACGCCGTACGACAAATCCGCACCGAGCCGCTCTGAGCGCACCGCCGCCGTCGCTCAGCCCCGCACGCGCGCCGAGGTCGCCCAATACTTTGTGAGTCACGGCTATGCTGTCGTCTATCAGGACTGTCGCGGACGCTACAAGTCTGGCGGACGTTTCACAAAATATCTGAGCGAGGCCGAGGACGGTTATGATTGCCTGGCCTGGCTGGTGCGGCAGAGCTGGTGTAACGGCCGTATCGGCACGTTTGGCCTTTCTTACGCGGCTCATACTCAGGCCGCGCTGGCCTCTCTCGACCCGCCGGGGCTCGCCGCACAGTTTCTCGATTGCGGCGGGTTTTCGAATGCCTATCGCAGCGGCATTAGACACGGCGGCGCTTTTGACCTGAAGCAGGCGACCTGGGCCTACAACAATGCGTTGGCCGACGCCCGGGATCCGGAGGTCAAAGCAGCGCTCAAGGCTCAGGACATCAAAGAATGGTTTGCGAGGATGCCGTGGCGCAAAGGCGCTTCGCCTCTCAGCGCCGCGCCGGATTACGAGGATTACCTCTTTGAGCAGTGGTCGCACGGCACCTTCGACGATTTCTGGAAGCAGCCGGGCATCTACGCCGAGGGCTATTACGACCGCTCCGCTGACGTCCCGGTCGTCAACCTCTCAGGCTGGTACGACCCCTATGCGCGAACCGCGATGGAGAACTATGCCGGCCTGTCGCTCCGGAAACGCGGCCCTGTTCACTTGATCCTCGGTCCTTGGACACATGGCGACCGCTCGCTGAGCTATTCCGGGGATGTCGATTTCGGTCCGGCGGCTCCGGTAGACGGCAACCTCGCCGAGGACTTCTTTGCATTGCGCCGGCGCTGGTTCGACCGCTGGGTCAGAGGTGTCGCCGACGGCGCCGAGCTGGACCCCGCGGTACGGATTTTTGTCATGGGGGGAGGCTCGGGGCGACACAACGCTGCCGGGCGCCTCGACCACGGCGGCAGATGGCGAACGGCTACCGACTGGCCATTACCACAGACCGAGTGGACGAAATTCTTCCTGCGTTCCAATCGCGCCCTCAGCCGCGAAATGCCGGATGGCACCGCGCGACCACTCGACTATGTGTCGGACCCGAGAAATCCGGTGCCGACGATCGGCGGTGCGCTCAGTTCGGGTGAGCCTGTCATGCGCAGCGGCGCCTATGACCAGCGCGAGCTTACAGGACGCACAGATGTGCTGACTTTCTCGACCGCACCGCTCGAGCGGGACCTGGAGGTTACCGGTCCGGTCACGGCCCGTTTATGGATCGCCTCCGACGGCCCGGATACGGATTTCACGGCAAAGCTGATCGATGTTTATCCACCCAACAAGGATTATCCACACGGGTTTGCAATGAACCTGACCGAGGGTATTCTGCGTTGCCGCTATCGAGACAGCTGGGAGCGGCCATCCCTAATGGTGCCGGGCGAGATTTACGCGATCACGATAGAGCTGTTCCCTACCGGCAATCTTTTCCGGCGCGGCCACCGGCTACGTCTCGACATCGCGAGCAGCAACTTCCCGCACTTCGATATCAACGCTAATTCTGGCGAGGACGAGGGCAAGATGGAGCATCCGCGTCTCGCCCATAACCGCGTCTTTATCGACGCGGCGCGACCGTCGCATTTGATATTGCCGATTATCCCATCATGGGCGTGAGAAGAGCGATGCGGCTCAGGGCTTTGCTGCTCACAACGCTGGTCACCCTCGGCCCGGGTACAGTGGACGCGGCGGGCTCGGGAAATCCGGCGAATGATCGTTTAGTTGCATTGGCACCGGCTGACCGGGCAAAAGCTCTGGCAAAGACTATTGGACACGGTTGTGTCGGTACCTCGGCCTTCGCGATGGGCGTCGTTGATACTGCGAAATGGAAATCTCTCGCGTACTGGAGTGTACAGTGTAAAGATGGCAGGAGTTTTGCGATTCAGATCGCACCGGACCCAAAGGCGCCATGGGCAGTCGCCGACTGCCGGGTCCTGGCAGCGAACGGCAAGGAATGCTTCAAAAAGTTTTGACCGCGTGAGCTAGATCACCAGCGCAGCGGCTGACGACAGACCGAATACCAGAGACCGAGATTTTCTTCCTGCCATTTCGGATCCGAGCAGTCCTTTTTGAGGATGGCCGCGGAAGCCGTCGGATCCGACGGGGGAGGCGGGGTCGAGCTCGAGCATGCCGCTAAAGCGCCGATCAGCACTGCTAAAATCCCCGGTCTCACCAGCATGCTTCCTTCGCGTTCGCCCGGTGCAGCGGAAAGATTCTCTGCTCTTGCGAAGGGAATTTCAAGGCGCGCGCCATCCATCGGCCGCACCATTTCGGCCGCTGCTCCGCGTTTTGCTTGGGAGCCTCAAATCGATGTAACTTTGCAGCCGCAGAGCCCGCACAACGGAGTGTATCTCAATGAAGAAGGAAAACGGCGCCCACAAGTATCGCAGGGATACGCTCCTCGCCCATCTCGGGCGACATCCGGAAGCGCATGACGGCGCCGTCAACCCGCCAGTCTATCACGCCTCGACGATCCTTTCGGCCAACATGGCAGAGTGGGAAGCAAGACGCGACCCGAGCAAGCGCTTTGACGTCGTTCGCTATGGACTTTTGGGGACGCCGACGACTTTCGCGCTTGAAGAAGCGATTGCAGCCATCGAAGGCGGTTACCGCGCGATGCTGATGTCGTCAGGCCTTGCCGCCATAACGGCAGCGCTGCAGGCCTGCGTCAAATGCGGTGACCATGTATTGATGGTCGACTCGTGTTATGGCCCGGCGAGAAACTTTTGCGAGAAGGTGCTGACCCGGTGCGGTGTCGCGACGACTTACTACGATCCGCTGATCGGCGACGAAATTGCCCGGCTGATGCGTCCCAATACGCGGGTCGTCTATGTCGAATCACCCGGCTCGCTGACTTTCGAGGTGCAGGACATAGCGGCAATCGCGGCAGCGGCGCACGAGGCCGGCGCCAAAGTGCTGATGGACAACACCTGGGCCTCGCCATACCTCTTCCCGTCCTTCCTCCATGGCGTCGACGTTTCGATCCACGCGGCGACCAAATACATCGTCGGCCATTCCGATGTGATGCTCGGCGCGGTTATCACCACAGAGGACATGTACCTGCCAGTCCGGACCATGGCCGCAGATCTGGGACATTGCGCGGGACCGGACGATGCCTATTTCGCGTTGCGCGGACTGCGCACATTGTCGGTGCGGCTAGAACGGCACGAGAAGAACGCGCTGGCGGTGGCGCGCTGGCTGCAGACGAGGCCGGAAGTCTCGCGTGTGCTCTACCCTGCCTTGCCCGAAGACCCCGGACACGAATTGTGGAAGCGCGACTTTCTCGGCGCCAGCGGGCTGTTCGGGGTCGTGCTCAAGCCGGCTTCGAAGGGAGCGGTTTATGCGATGATCGACGCGCTCGACCTCTTCGGTATCGGCTCCAGCTGGGGCGGCTATGAGAGCCTGATCCTGCCGACCCATCCGGAACGGGGCCGCACCGCGACGCGCTGGACTTCGGAGGGTCCCAGCTTGCGCCTCCATATCGGCCTCGAAGACCCGCAAGACTTGATCGAGGACCTCGAACGCGGCTTCCACCATCTGCGCGTCCCGGCCGCTGCAGCCTGAGTGATCCGACATCGGCCCCCGAATTAGTTTGTCCGATTGGCAAAAACGACGCAGTCTCCCGTGTCCGCGGAAGCTCGCCTGGCGGACGACGAGCTCAAAAACGCGGAACGCAGAAACACGCTAATGAGGGAGTCAAGATATGCCGATCTTTATGTATCAGGCGGCCTATACCCCGGAATCCTGGGCCGCCCAGCTCAAGAATCCGCAAAATCGGGTTGAGACCGTCGGCCGTCAGGCGTGCGAGGCGGTTGGGGGCAAGTGTCTTGGCGGTTGGTACAGTTTCGGCGAGTACGATCTCATGATCATTGCCGACGTTCCCGACAATGAAAGCATGTCGGCGATTGCCTTAGCAATAGCCGCAGGAGGCGCCCTCAAGGCCAGCAAGACCACAGTCCTGATGACCGGGACGGAAGGTGTGGCGGGAATGCGGAAGGCGGACGCCGTCGCCAAGGTCTACAAGCCGGCCCGATAGAGGGAGGCTGAGTCAAGCACGGCCGGCACCGGGCCGGTGGCAGGCGCTACCCGACCCCGAAGCTGCGGATTGCGGCTTCGCTGAACCGCAGACCAAGGCCTGGGGCGGTGGGCATTGCCAGCTCACCGTTCACCGGCACCGGAAATTCTTCCCAGAGCCGGAACACGCGGGGCATGTATTCGACCGTAAGCCCATTCGGCACCGCGCCGATGAGATGCATGTGAATCTCGGGCACGCCGTGGCTCACGACCGGCAGATTGAAGGCCTCTGCCATACCCGCGATCTTGAGCCACGGCGTGATGCCCCCGGAGCGCACCTGGTCGATCATAACGATATCGACCGAACGGGCTTCGAGCATATGCCGGAACGGCACGATGCCGTATAGGTACTCGCCACCCGCGACTGGCGTAGCCAGAGCCTCGGCTACGCGCGCCAGCCCGGCATAATCGTCGTGCGCCGTTACATCCTCTAACCAATAGAGGCCGACGCCGGCGTCCTCGACGCGTTTGCCGATGTCGATCGCCTGCTCGACCCGCCAACGCTGGTTGATATCGCACATTAGATCCATGTCGGGGCCGACCGCCTGGCGAATGAGCCGGGCCTGCTCCACCTCGCGCGCCGGCGAAGTAACGCCAGGCAAGCCGAGCTGCATCTTTGCTTGCCGGTGCCCGTTTTCGCGCAATCTGCCGGCAGCAGTGACCGCCTCTTCGAGCTTGAGGCCGCGCCGCAATGCGCCGCTGGCATAGGTGGCGATCCGGTCGCGGCCGCCGCCCAGAAGCTTCCATAATGGCAGCCCGAGCGCCTTGCCTTTGATGTCCCACAGCGCGACATCGATTGCCGAGAGCGCCATCGTAAAGATGCCGGCGGGGCCGGACCCGCCGGCAGCGGCCGACAGCTTCGCCGCGATCTCCTCGACGCGCAGCGGGTCCTCGCCGATCACCAGTGCCCCGAGATCGTCGATGGCGCGCCTCAAGCTGCGGGTCAACGCGCCGCCGAAATAGGTTACGCCGATCCCCTCTACACCGTCGTCGGTACGCACCCGCAATGTGACGATCGGGTTCTTTGCATCGGGATTTTCCGAAAAGCCGGCGAGCGGCTCGTCGTTCGGTAGCGCGACGATGCCCGTTTCGATCGATGTGATCTTCATTCCGCCCCTCCGTCAGGCGGCGCGGTAGCGATTGATCGCAGCGTGATCGAATTTGAGCCCGAGGCCGGGCGCAGTCGGCATCGCGAGCTCGCCGTCCTGCGGCTGCGGGACTTCTTCGAAGAGGCGCATCAGCCACGGCATGTATTCAACCGTCAGGCCGTTCGGGACAGCGCCGATCAGGTGCACATGAACCTCGGGGATCAAGTGGCTCACGACTGGCAGATTGAAAGCCTCCGCCATCCCGGCGACCTTCATCCACTGCGTGATGCCGCCGACCCGAACCAAATCGATCATGACGATGTCGACCGAACGTGCTTCGACCATGTGGCGGAACGGAACGATGCCCCAGACATACTCGCCTCCCGCAACCGGCGTCGACAGAGCCGCGGTGACCCGCGCGAGACCGGCAAAATCGTCCGCTGTCGTCACGTCTTCGAGCCAGAACAGGCCGACCCCGGCATCCTCGACCCGGCGGCCGATGTCGATCGCTTGCTCGACCCGCCAGCGCTGATTGATGTCGCACATCAGCTTGATGTCGGGCCCGATAGCTTCGCGCACCCGCCGCACGCGCTCGACTTCCTTTGCGGGCGTGGTCTCGCCGGGCAGTGCGAGCTGCGTCTTCATCTCGCGGAAGCCCTTATCCTTGAGTGTCGCGGCGGCCCGGACGACGCGATCAAGCGACAGCCCGCGCATCAGCGCACCGCTGGCATAGGTCGGGACCCGCTCGCGCGCCCCGCCGAGGAGCTTCCATAACGGCAGGTTCAAGGCTTTGCCACGAATATCCCAAAGCGCCGTGTCGAGCGCCGACAGGGCGAGATGAAAAATCCCGCCAGGCCCCGCCGAGCCGGCGGCGGCACGCAACTTCGCGACGACCGCCTCGACCCGCAGCGGGTCATCCCCAACGATAAGCGCGCCCAGCTCGTCCACCGCGCTCCGCAAGGTACCGGAAAGCGCTCCGCCGAAATAGGTCACGCCGAGACCGGTGACGCCGTCGTCGGTTTGCACCTGCAGCGTCACGATTGGGCGCGTCCCTTCCGGATTTTCCGCTGCATTGGCGAGCGGCTCGTCGGCCGGCAGAGCGACGAGGTCAGAGCGAACTCCGGATATCTTCATCGGACCAATCCCCAGGTTTCATCGCCTGGGACAGTTGCATCCCGCAGCCGATTATGGAAGAGCGGGCCTGAAAAAAACTGGAGAAGAACAGGTGGGCAGAGGGCGTCCCGCCGCGGAAACTCTGGCTAGCGATTGCCGCCGCGTTCGAATAGCAGTTTGCCTGGGGTCTCAACTCGGCGGCGGGCCCCGGTTCGAAAGAGCGCCGCCGCCGCAAATCAGAACGACCGCGCGGTCGTTCCGGTAAGCATGTCGGCTTTGCGGTTGAGCGCGGCGATCAGGCCGTCGACGCCGTCGGTGCGCAGGATCGCGGCGAATTCGGAGCGGCGGGTCGCCACCTCGCTGATCGCGCCGTCGAGGTAGATGTCGGAGATCAGCCAGCCATCGCCATTGCGGCGCATCATG
>JAFASL010000348.1 GCA_019244535.1 Alphaproteobacteria bacterium | reverse complement strand
AAGGCCATTTCGCTTTATTGCTGAAATGTAGCCTAATAATAAGATAATGTGGAGACGGCGATCTATGCACTGAGGCGTTTTAGGCTTGCAGCTGCGAGCACATTCCTGGTTGGGCGACGGAACAAAAGGCGGTGACGAGTTAGCTTGGCTTCTGTCCCGATCGCCTGCGCTGCCTCGCCGCTTGCCGCGGCGGATGGATTGGCGCAAAACTTGCCAACCGCAAAAATGCCAACAGATTGGTCGGCTTCACATCGGCTTCACGAGGGAGATGCTCACGATGACAACCCGCCGTGCCCTTATCGTCCACCTTCCGGCCGCCGCGCTTGCCGGCAGCGTCCTGTCGCGGATGACCTTTGCCGCCGACAAAAGCGTCACGATCGGCATCAACGTTCCGCTGACCGGTTCCGACGCCGAGGCCGCGACCCAGATCAAGGATGGCGCGATGATGGCCGTCGACGAAGTCAACGGCATGGTCGCCGGCTACAAGATCAACATCATGGTGCTCGACGACGGCACCACGACCGCCGGCCAGTACGATCCGGCGCAGGCGGCGACCAATGCCCGCAAGATGGTCGCGGACCCAAGCGTCGTCGCGGCGATCGGACCGGAAATGAGCGGTTCCGGCAAGGCAATGGCGCCGATCCTGAGCCAGGGCAATCTGGCCACGATCACGCCGTCCTCGACGAACCCTGACATCACCGACCCGAAGTTCGCCGCCCAGTTCCGCCCGATGGGCAAGGCGATCTATTTCCGGACCGTGACGACCGATGCCTATCAGGGCCCCAACATGGCGAACTACTTCGCCCAGACCCTGAAGGTCAAAAAGGTCTATATCCTTGACGACGGCGGCGCCTACGGGGTCGGCATGGCGGATGCCTTCGAGGCGCAAGCCAAGAAGAACGGCATCGAGGTTTTGGGCCATGACCAGCTCGACCCGCGCGAGGCGAACTACACGACGATCCTGACTAAGATCAAAGGCCTCGGCCCCGACGGCCTCTATTATGGCGGCACCTCGCTCGCCGGCATCAAGCTGGTCAAGCAATCCTACGACATCCTGCCGAACATCATCAAAGCTGGCGGCGACGGCGTCTACAGCGCCCCGCTGCTGAAGGGTGCGGGGCATCCCGCGATGGATGGCTGGTACGCGACGATTGCCGCCCCGTACATCGCGGGAAACCCGGAAGTCGCGCCGTGGATCAAGACGTTTAACGAGAAGTACGGGATCGGGCCGAGCGGCTACTCATTCACCGCCTATGACGGGATGCTGGTCATCTTCGACTCGATCAAACGGTTGGTGACAGAGGGCAAGCCGGTCAATCGCGACAACATGCGGGACGCGATCCACTCAGGCAGCGTCAAGACGCTGCAGGGCACTGTCAGCTTTGACGAAAACGGCGACATCAAAGACCGGACCGTCAGCGTCTTCCGCTATGAGTATAACGGCAAGTATCCGGTTGATGACGTCATCCACCAATACAAGTATTTGGGTGTGGCGCCGGAGACTGCCTAACACCAAAGTCGCACCATGGATGATACTGCGCTCCTGCTGCAGCAGGTTATCAACGGGCTAAGCCTGGGGGCGATGTATGCGTTGCTGGCGATCGGCTTTACCATGGTGTACGGCATCCTGGAGCTGATCAACTTCGCGCATTTCAATGTCTTCATGATCGGCTCGTTTCTCGGCCTGTGGGCGCTGCAGGCGCTAGGGTTGTCCGGACAGAGCCAAGTCTTGACCGGCCTGGAACTGTTTGGCGCTTTGGCGTTCGCTTTCGCCGTGGCGATGCTGGGGTGCGGCGTGCTCGGGGTCGCAATCGAGCGCATCGCGTTGCGCCCATTGCGCGGCATCCCGGGCACCACGGGGATGATCACGACGATCGGCGTATCGTACATTCTGTTCAACATCATCCTGCTGAGCGCGGGCGCCGACGCCAAGAACTACCCGAACCCGATGCCGCGGCTGCGGTGGGATGTGGCCGGGGCGGTCGTCGACCTTCGCGAGGTTCTGATCTGGGCCATCGCGCTGGGACTGATGGCGGGTTTGCAGCTGTTTGTTAGCCGCACCCGGTTGGGCAAAGCGATGCGGGCGACCGCGCAGGACGGCGAGGCGGCGCGGATGATGGGGATCGATGTCGACCGCGTGATCGTTACTGCGTTCTTCCTCGGGTCTGCCCTGGCCGGTGCCGCCGCGTTGATCTTCGGCCTCTATTATAACTACACGAGTTTCCTTATCGGGTATTCGGCCGGTCTGAGGGCCTTCACGGCGGCGGTCTTGGGCGGCATCGGCAGCGTCACCGGCGCAATGGTAGGCGGTCTTATCATCGGTCTGATCGAGACGCTGGGCGGACAGTTGATTGCCGTCCGCTGGACCGATGTCATCATCTTCTCGATCCTGGTGCTCGTGTTGGTTTTCGCTCCGACCGGCCTGTTCGGCCGCGCGGCCCCGTCCAAATCCTGACCGCCGCCGATGAGCGAGCAGGTACACCAGAAGGCCGCTGCCTTCGCCCGGCTGGCGCCGGGTCGATGGGCGTTTCCGATATGGCAGGAAGCAACGACGCCGCGGGCACGCGCGACCGGTGTCAGCTTCCTGTTGGTGGCCGCGCTGCTGTTCCCGCCGGTGATCAATAATGACGGCGACGTCGATGCAGCGGCCAACGCCCTCTCCTTCGCGGCACTGGCGCTCGGCCTCAATATCGTCGTCGGTTTCGCCGGCCTGCTCGATCTCGGTTACGCGGCGTTCTTCGCGATCGGTGCTTACACATACGGCGCCCTCGCCTCGTTCCAGTTGCACCCGGCGTGGAGCGATTTCTGGCAGCCGTTCGCGTGGCTCGGCCTCGTCGCCAACCTGAACGGGACGGTGCATTTCCAGGTTTCGTTCTGGCTGATGATGCCGCTTGCGGCCACAATCGCCGCCTTCTTCGGGATCCTGTTCGGCGCGCCCACTCTGCGGCTCAAAGGCGATTACCTGGCCATCGTGACGCTCGGCTTCGGTGAGATCGTCCCGATTGTCGCCCGCAATTCGCCGAGCCTGACCAACGGCGCGCAGGGTCTCAACGGCGTTATTCCGCCGCAGATTTTCGGCTACAGCTTCGGGGTAAGCGCGACGCCATATTACTACGTCGGGCTCGCACTCGTCGTTTTTCTAATGTTTGCCAGCCAACGGCTGAAGATTTCGCGCATCGGCCGCGCCTGGATGGCGATCCGGGAAGACGAGATCGCCGCCGCCGCCATGGGGGTGAACCGGGTCAAATACAAGCTCCTCGCCTTTGCCATCGGTGCCGCCTTCGCCGGCGCGACCGGCACGCTCTACGTTGCCAAGCTGCAGACTGCGACCCCCGAGATGTTCATGTTCCCGGTCTCGGTGATGCTGCTCGTGATGATCGTGTTCGGCGGTATGGGCAATGTCTGGGGTGTTGTCGCCGGGGCGCTGATCCTGCAACTCCTGCAGTCGTGGTTTCTGCAGGACCTGTCGGGCTGGATAAACGCGCTTGGTCGGCTGATCGACGTTGAATGGCTGCAGCATGTCCAGCTGGCGTCGTCGATCGAGCTGATCTTCGGCCTTATTCTTGTCTTCATGATGCTGTATCGTCGGCAGGGGCTGATCCCGGCATCGCGGCGGGTGGCGGCGCTCACCACCGAACAGCAAGCCGCGCTGCCGACCCGCGGCGGCTTCGATGATCTGCAAGGTCTCGGCGCTCTCGACGAGCGCCGTACCCGGCCGCTGCTCGAGATCAAGAACTTGACCGTCCGCTTCGGCGGCCTGGTCGCGCTGCGCTCTGTGGCGCTGTCGATGCCGGCGCATTCGGTCCTCGCAGTGATCGGCCCCAACGGATCCGGCAAATCGACCCTGTTCAATGCGGTAACCGGGCTCGTCGCGGCGAACGAAGGCAGCATCTGCTTTGCGGAGGAAGAGATCGCCGGGCGGTCGCCTCATGTCGTGCTCGAGCGCGGCATCGCCCGCACCTTCCAAAACCTGCGGCTGTTCCCGAACCTGACGGTGCTGGAAAATGTGCTGATCGGCATGCACGCCCGCCTCAATGCTGGCCCTGTCGAAGCATTGCTGCGCCTGCCGCGCACCCAATGCGAGGAGCGCGAGGCGCGGGAGCACGCGATGCAGATCCTCGCCGTGTTCGGCAACCGGCTGATCCCGCGCGTCGACCACGTCGTCTCCAGCCTGTCCTACGCCAACCGCCGACGGTGTGAGATCGCCCGGGCGCTGGCCTCGCAACCGAGGTTGTTGCTGCTCGACGAGCCGACCGCCGGCATGAATCCGGCGGAAACGCTGGAATTGGCGGACCAAATCAAGAGCCTCAACCGGCTCGGCCTGTCGATCGTGCTGATCGAGCACAAGCTGGACGTGGTGGTGAACTTGGCCGCGCAGGTGATCGTGCTTGACCACGGCGAGAAGATCGCCGAGGGCACCCCAGCCGAGGTGAGGCAGAACGAGGAGGTGATCCGCGCTTATCTCGGACGGAGCGCCGCTTTTGCCTGACCTCCTCGAGTTTC
>JAFASL010000302.1 GCA_019244535.1 Alphaproteobacteria bacterium | reverse complement strand
GTTCGTGCTGAAGGTACCGCGCCCGATCACCACCTTGGCCCAGATCGGCTTATCCTTGACGGATTTGGCGCTTGCCGGCGCTGTCTTTTTTATGTGTTTCCCCAACCCGGCTGCCGTCAGCTACCCGCAGGTGCTGGGGGCTTTTGTGGTGGCCTTGACGGCGGGCATCATCAGTCATGTTCCGGGCGGTCTCGGTGTGTTCGAGACTATCGTCCTGGTGGGCCTCACCAACATAGCACCGGGCGACCAGATCCTTGCTGCGCTTCTCGTGTTCCGCATTACCTATTTTCTCGTCCCACTCGTCACCGCGTGCGTCTTATTCGGCGGTCTCGAAGCAATTCAGGCTCGCCGACGTATCACACGCGTTTCGCATGACATTGCCGGCTGGCTGGCTCCAGCCGCGCCCACGGTGCTGGCCGGCGGCAGCTTCATAGCCGGTACCGTACTCCTGTTTTCCAACGCGCTGCCGGAAACCGGAATGCGGCTGCAGCTCGTCTCTGCCGTCTCGCGACTGCCCATTATCGAAGCATCGCATTTTGTTGGCAGTGTCGTCGGGGTATTTTTGTTGCTGCTCTCCTCCCAGCTCCAGCGCCGCTCGCACGCGGCCTGGCTGATTTCTCTTGTGCTGCTTCTCCTGGGCAGTCTTGCGGAGCTGCTCAACGGCTTGGAGTGGCAGCAGGCCATGCTCCTGCTGCTGTTCTGCCTCGTTCTTCTCGCGAGCCGGGACGAGTTTTATCGACGCAGCGCGCTCGTTGCCGAGCGTTTTACGCCGGGACGGTTTCTGGCAGTTGGAATCGTCCTCGGCGGTGCTCTTTGGTTGGGGTTCTTCTCCTACAAGCAGGTCGGCTACAGCGACGAGTTATGGTGGCAGTTTGCGCTGCACGGGGATGCCTCGCGCTTTCTGCGCGCCTCCGTCGCCATCGCGGTGATTGCCTTTGCGGCGGCGGCTGTCCGCCTGCTCGCCCCCGCCACGACCCGGTCCGGCATTGCCGGCCGAAACACTGTGAACCGGGCCGCTGAGATTGTCGCGCAATCGCCCGAGGCGAGAGCCAACCTCGCTTTGCTTGGGGACAAGCGCATTCTCTTTCACCCAGCAGGCGACGGCTTTGTCATGTTCGGCATCGTTCGGCGGAGCTGGGTCGTGCTGGGTGATCCGATCGGGCCGTTTGGGCGCTGGCGCGATCTGTTATGCCAGCTGGCAAACGAAGCCACGAACCATGGCGGCTGGCCGGTTTTCTTTGGCATTAGCGAAGCCGCGGGCACGATTTGCAGCAGGCTTGGCTTTGCGGTGCGGCGAATAGGCGATCAGGCGATTGTGCCTCTGGACCAGTTTGCGATCGATAAGCTCAATCCCGAGCTGCAGGAAACTCGCAGTCAACTGGCCAACCTAGGCTGCCAGTTCGAGGCCGTAGCACCGAACTCTGTCCCGCCGATGATCCCTGAGCTGTTGCTGGTATTCGAAGAATGGCTCCACACTCAAGCTCCACGGCAGCGCCCCCTCCTGAGCACCGCCTTCCGTGTGGATTACATCGCGCGGTTCCCGGTTGGCATCGTTCGATCACGAGGCCGCATTCTGGCGTTCGCGAGCCTCATTGGATCGGCCGGCAAAGCCGAACTCTCGGTTGACCTCGTGCGATATGTCGCGAACGCGCCGACAGGCATGTTGCACTTTGTGCTTGTTGAGGCAATCACCTGGGCGAAAGGCGAAGGTTATCGAACCGTTAACCTCGGCTTGGCGCCGCCGCGGGGGCTTGGGCGCCGGGATACCGTGTCGCGGTGGGACCGGTTTGGCGCTCAGCTCTACCGTCACGGGGAACACTATTCGGATTTCAACGAACTGCGCCGAGCTAAGGCCAGGTTTGATCCGCGCTGGGACCCGCGGTTTGTGAGCTCCCGGCCTGGCCTCCCTCTGGCGCGCGCCATCCCCGATATGGCAAAGCTGGTAACAGGTCGTTCCGGAGCAAAACTCGCATAAGATCTGCTTGCGGCATTTAATCCGGGTCCGCGCACCACGCTGGAGCGCGCGTTCTCCGAAAGCAGTGCATAGTCGAGAAAAACCTAGGGCTCGGCGGCGGCGAGCAGGTTCGTAGAGCGGTCCAACAGGATCTGATCGACATGTCCGGCGCCGCGGCTCCCGAGCGAAAGGGACCGCGAGCCGTTCAGCCACGGCCCGATAAATAGTCGAGATACTAGAGGCCACGTGCAACCGAGGCGGCCCTTGCGCCATGGCCTCTTCGTTGGGAGACAAATCCGCGCGGCCACGTCGGTGTCGGCGTCACCCAGGGCGACGAGGATGTTCCTTTGCAGATGCCGGTCTCGCGTGCTTTCCCGGAGGGGCCGGGCGAGCCATGTCGGTCGGACACTCGAGACGAAATCGGGAGCATGTACCCCCGCTATTGCCAGCAATCGACAGATGCCGCTTCTGTTTTCGCCTTGGTTCTTAGCGCCCGCGGATCAAATAACCGAGCGCGAACCCGATCGCGCCGGCAACCAACATCGCGGTCAGAGGTTCTTGCGCGGCATACTGACGGACGTACTGTCCTGAGCGAGCGCTCTGGTCATAGAGATTGCTCGCCACTTGTTTCGCTTGCGGAGCGACGTCTTCGATAAACTCGCCCGCCCGGTCCATCGCCTGCCTGCCAACCTCGGACGC
>JAFASL010000179.1 GCA_019244535.1 Alphaproteobacteria bacterium | reverse complement strand
GGGATTGATCCCGGCAGCCTGGACCCGCCCGTCCCACACATAGCGGTTGATGTCGTCCGACAGAAAAACCGGGGCCGCGAGCGCCGTCAGGCGCAAGAGCAGCGCTGTACCGATGATCAGTGCCAAGAGCGGCGGCGGATCGGGGCGGCGCAGCACAACCGCCGCGGCAATCGCCCATGCGGCTTCCTGCAGCAAAGCCACGGTAACAAAGACAGGCAGGTTACGGCTGAATTGGGCGATAACCCCACCCGCTGCGCCCACCAGCAGCAACCCGGCAAGAAGAAACAGCAATTTCGATCGCGAGGTGAGCACCCCCGCGTTAATGTTCATCGGTATTCACGCGGTGCCGGGGGTCCGCGGCGATCCGGGAGGGTCGGCACATTCGAGCAGGCGCCCAATCCCGCCATTCCCCGCCAGTTTTTCAAGAAAAGCCGATGTGCAGGGCGCCTGATAGCCGTTTCGATACGGGCTCCCTGCGCTCTGGCGCGTCCGGATCTCGCGTATCAGCGCCGCCAGTGTCGGTGCATCATCGACATCGTACCATTCCGGCAGCACCGTGACCGAGAGCCCGATCTCGTCAGCTCGGTCGAGGGTCTGCCTGAAAACCTGCTCAGTGCTCCAGTCGATTTCGTCGAACAGCCGCGGATAAAACCGCTTCAACCCGATCAGGTAATAGCCGCCATCGGCCGCTGGCCCGAGCACAACCCGATCGCCAGGCTCCTGTAAGCGGCGAACCGTCTCGACAAGCAAGTTCGTCGGCAAGGTGGGGCTGTCGGCGTTGACTAGGCAGACCGAACCGTAGCCGAAGGCAAGAAGGTCTTTTGCGGCATGAAACAGGCTGCGCCCGATCGTCGGCTCCCTCGGCCGCAAAAGCTTGAACCCATCAGGCAGGACATCGCCGAAGAACCGCTCGGAGCCGAGCGGATGGTAGGCAGCAAAACCTTGAATCGGCGCGTGCGCCGCCGCCTGCATGATGTTCGCCGCGACGTCCGAGAGGCAACATGTGTTGAGCTCTGCCGCTTCCTCATAGGTAAGCGGCGGCACCAGGCGCGTCTTTACGGTCCCCGCGACCGACGCCTTCGCCATGATCGCAACCGCACAAACCTGCTTCGACATGTTGAGCTCCCCAGGACGCAGCCTCACGCGCCCCTTAGGAGCCGCTAAACCAATTGTAGCCGTAATCCTCCCAGAACCCGCCCGGATAATTGTTCGTAACAGAGAGTGCAACGACGAATTTCGGGTTCTTGAAGCCGAGTTTCGTCGGAATCCGAATCTTCATTGGATACCCGAATTTGCGCGGCAATACCTGGTCGGCGAAGGTAAACGCCATGATCGTTTGAGGGTGCAGCGCCGTCGGCATATCGATGCTCGTGTAATACCCGTCGGCGCAGATAAAGCCGACGTACTTTGCCGTAAGATCGGCCTCGACGCGCTCGAGAAATATCCGAAGCGGACATCCGCTCCATTTGCCGATCCGGCTCCAACCCTCGACGCAGACGTGCCGGGTGATCTGCGAAGCTTGGGGCAGCTGGTAAAGCCGCTCGATTGTCCACGGCCGCTTGTTGCCAACGGATCCGCTCAGCTCCAGCCGGTAGCTCGCCGGGTCGAGCCGCGGCGCCTGCTCTTCGGGGTAGAAGGCGTTGTAGCGGAACACGCGATCGACCGCGCTCTCGGGATAGGTCGGCGCCAGCCTATTCGCGCTGAACAGCCAGCTCTGCACGCGATCGTTCCAAAACGACATGTTCCACAGAACCCGTTGTACCGGCTCGTTGTCGGTGAGGTCGCAGCCGGTCAACAGGCTGAGCGCGCCAAAGCTGAAACCGCCCCTCATCACCGTTCGGCGATCGAGCTTGCTGAGAAATCTCATGGTCGCGCCCGCAGGCGGCCGGTGATCATTGGCGGCAATACGCTTGGCACGAGAGCGGTCAGCAGCAGGTGAATCGCGAGAAACAAGACGATCGCCGCCATGCAGAAGAAATGCACATAGCGGGCGGTTTCGTAGCCGCCGAACAGCCCTGTAAGCTCCTGGAGCTGCACCGGCTTCCAGATTGACAGGCCCGAGAGGAGAGCCAGCACCATGACGATCACCACGCCGACATACATCGCTTTCTGCACGGCGTTACGCTCTCCGACATTGTGGGTAAGACGGCCGGCCAGCGCAGCCTGCGTGTCGCGCAGAAGCTCGCGCGGACGTATCGGCAGAAAAGCGCCGCGAAAATGCCCCGATACCAAGCCATAGACGATGTAAATGACCAGACTGACGAAGAGCAGCCACATCGCCGCGAAATGCCACTGCAGCGCACCGGCGAGACCTTCCTCATTGTGCCAGCGCTGCGAGACTTCGGGCCAGCCGCCGAACGTCATCCATACCGGAAAGCTGAAATCAAAGAGCGGGTCCCAGTTGTAGATCCGCCAGCCGCTACCGATCATGATGATGATCGCCATTGCATTGAGCCAGTGCGTGATGCGGACGACCAGAGGGTGGAGCACCGCGGCCCGAGGCGACGGTCGATCCAAGTGACCGCTACCTAATCGGAATAATCGGGCTCGCGGCGATCGAGCAGACGCTTCAAAGCAGCGAAATGGTGTTCGCAGGCGGGCTTGCCCTGGTAGTTCGGCGAGGCAGCATATTGGCGCAGCGTCTGCTCGACGACAGCCGGCGGCACGTGCTTTAGTGCGCGGCCCGTCCACATTGCGTAGAGCTGCACCTGGCAGGCGCGTTCGAGGTAGTAAAGGCGGTCATAGGCTTCCGCCACCGTCTCACCGACCACCAGGACACCGTGATTGGCCATAAACAGCACTTTGTTTTTTGGCCCGAGCACGCTTGCCAGCCTCTCTCCCTCCGCGGGATCGAGCGCGAGCCCGGTATATTCCGCATCATAAGCTACACAATTGAGAAAACCGATTTCAGTTTGACCGATGGCCTGGATCTGCGGGTCCGCCAACCGCGTTAATGCGCTCGCGTAAGGCATATGGGTGTGCAGCGCACATGCCGCGCTGGGGATCAAGCGGTGGATCGGCGCATGAATACAATACGCCGATTGTTCGACCTCACCGTTGCCGCTCAAAAGTTGACCATCGTAACCGACCTCCATGAAGCAGCTTGCGGTGACCTCCGACCAATGCAGTCCAAACGGAATCTGGAGATAGCGGTCGTCACTGCCGGGTACGGCGAATGTGAAATGATTGAAAATGCCCTCGCTCAGGCCTTGAATTTCGGCGAGCCGATGGGCGGCGGCGAGATCGACACACGCCTGCCACAACACGGGATCGGCGCCGGGATCTTCCCGCCGGCCGCAAACCACTCTCATATTCGCTCCTGCCAAGGAAATCACCGCAGACTAAGCCCGCCAGCAACCGGGACGCAAGCCGGGCGCCTCGGCTGCCGGCGTGCGCCGATGCGCTAACGCCGCACGCCGAGTCACGCCGCCCGGGTGTCGATTGTGCCCGACGATCAAAGCCGATCAATGTACGAGCAAGGCGCGCATGTGTTGACCCCACCGCCGAGGTCCCAATATAAGCGGCGTTCTTTGTTTGACGGCGAGCTGAATGGCTAACCACAAATCGGCGGAGAAACGTATCCGGCAAACGGCCAAGCGCACAGCCATCAATCGGGCACGCGTCAACCGTGTGCGCACCTTTGTCAAAAAAGTAGAGGCAGCGATCGCCACCGGCGACAAGGACACCGCACGCTCGGCCCTCCGGCTGGCCCAACCCGAGCTGCATCGCGCGATAACCAAGGGTGTTTTCCATAGAAATACGGTGTCGCGCAAGTTGTCGCGCCTCGCAGCGCGCATCAACGCCCTCTGATCGGATACAAGGCCGATTTCGGTCCGCGGCGGAATGCCGCAGGCCAGGACCGGCCACGGTTGGGTAGGCGGACAGACCTCGCCGCCCGGAGCGGGCAAAAATATCCCCACGTTCCTCCTTCGATCCCATTGCCACGAATCCGACACATAGATAAACTGCGAAATAACGGTGCCCGGAAATACGGACAGGCCGTGTAAATGCTGATCAACGTCAAGAAAACGTCAAGCTGTTGAAATACAGTCTAGTGTAAACCAGCGGACAGGGAGGACGCCTCTTCCCGAATAGAGTAAAGTGGCGGAGCCGAACTCTAGCGGCTCCGCGGGGCTAGTCTTTTGCCGGAGCATGCCGGAACTGCTGCTGTTCTATTAATGGGGGTAGAGGGTGGCGCAAACAATTCAAAAAGAGGATGGTGCAAGTACGACGATAAGGTGCGAGGCAGAGTTTATTGGGGTCCTGGGCCAGCTCAGAGCGGAAGTCGGCGAAGATGCCTTCCGCAACTGGCTGCAGCCGGTCAACTTTGAGCAGGTCTGCGGCGAGCAGGCGATCATCGCAGCGCCCACCCGCTTTTTGCGCGATTGGGTGGCGACGCATTATGCTGATCGTCTGCTGGCGTTGTGGCGGGCGGAGAACGGTCAAGTAAAGCGCCTCTCGGTTGTCGTCGGCATGCCGTCGAAGCGGCCGAACGGCAATTACTCCTCTGGCCGCGATGGCGGACAGGATGACGATGCTCCGGACCCGCCGTCGGCCGGCGGACCCACTCTGGAAATCGTCGACGATAAGACCCAGCACTTGGCACTCGACCAGCGGTTCGTGTTCGAGAATTTCGTCGTCGGTAAACCGAACGAGTTGGCCCATGCCGCGGCGCGCCGGGTCGCCGAAGCTTGCGTGTGCCCCGGTCACACCGTGCCCTTCAATCCGCTGTTTCTTTACGGCGGCGTCGGTTTGGGCAAAACCCATCTTATGCACGCGGTGGCTTGGCACGTCCGCAAACACAGTTGCGACCGAAAGATAATCTATCTCTCGGCCGAGAAGTTCATGTATCAGTTTATTAGAGCGTTACGTTTCAAGTCGACGATGGATTTCAAGGAACAGTTCCGTTCAGTGGATCTGCTGATGATTGACGATGTACAATTTATCAGCGGCAAAGAATCGACTCAGGAAGAATTCTTTCACACCTTTAATGCGCTGGTCGACGAGAACCGTCAAATCGTGATCTCGGCCGACAAATCGCCCTCTGATCTCGAAGGGATGGAAGAGCGCATGCGTTCGCGGCTCGGCTGGGGCCTGGTCGCTGATCTGCATCCGACGACCTATGAGCTGCGCCTCGGTATTTTGCAGTCGAAAGCCGAGCAAGGCGGGCTGCGCATCCCGCCCAAGGTGATGGAGTTCCTCGCGCATAAGATCACCTCCAATGTCCGCGAGCTCGAAGGGGCGTTGAACCGGATTGCCGCTCACGTCCAGCTGGTTGGGCGCGACATCACACTCGAAAGCGTTCAGGAGGTGCTGCACGATCTGCTCCGTTCGCACGAGCGGCGAGTGACGATCGATGAGATCCAGCGGAAAGTGGCTGAGCACTTTAATGTCAAATTGGGTGAGATGACGTCCGACCGCCGGGCGCGTGCTGTCGCCCGTCCGCGCCAGGTGGCGATGTATTTAGCCAAGCAGCTCACCACCCGCTCACTGCCGCAAATCGGCCGGAAATTCGGCGGCCGCGATCACACCACTGTGATGCACGGGGTGCGTAAAATCGAGGAGCTGATGCGCACCGACCCCTCGCTCGCCGAGGATGTGGAACTGCTGCGCCGCATGCTGCAATAGCGCCAACGCCGACCCATAAAAAGGGGGTGCTCGGGCGGCACGCCGATCGTGTTATAATAACTTCCCGTCGAGCTCATACCGACGCGGCGGGGGCCCCGGGCGCCTACCGGGTACCACCTGGAGCGGCCGGAGCCGGTCGGCAACTCTTGTGTAGCAAATATGAAACTGACCATCGAGCGGGCGGCCTTTCTCAAAGCGCTGGGCCACGTACAAAGCGTAGTCGAACGGCGGACCACCATCCCGATACTCTCGAATCTGTTGTTGCGAGCAGAACCAGGACGCCTGGCGCTCAGTGCCACCGATATGGATCTCGAGATCGTCGAGCGGGTTGCGGGCCAGGTCGAACGCGAGGGCCGCACCACGGCACCAGCGCATACACTTTACGACATCGTCCGCAAGCTGCGTGAAGGAGCGCAGATCGAAATCGAGACAACCGGCGAGCGCAATGCGATGACGCTTCGCTCGGGCCGCTCGACCTTCACGCTTGCCTGCTTGCCGCCGGAAGATTATCCGCTGATGGCGAGCACGGAGTTGCCGCACAACTTTTCGCTGTCGGCGACAGAGCTGCGGACCCTGATCGACCGTACCCGATTCGCGATCTCGACCGAGGAGACCCGCTACTACCTGAACGGTATTTATCTGCATGCAACTAAGGCAGACGAAGTGCCGGTCGTCCGGGCCGTCGCGACGGACGGCCATCGCCTGGCCCGGATGGAGATGGTGTTGCCTGAAGGTGCCGCCGGGATACCCGGCGTCATCATCCCGCGTAAAACCGTCCTCGAATTGCGAAAGCTCGTCGAGGAGAGTGAAGACGAAGTGCAAATCGGATTGAGCGAGACAAAGGTCAGGGTGGCAATTGGCGAAGCAACGCTGACTTCGAAATTGATCGACGGCACATTTCCCGACTACGACCGCGTGATCCCGTCCAATAACGACAAAGTTCTCGAGGTCGAGTGTAAACCTTTTGCCGAGGCGGTAGACCGCGTCTCGACAATCTCCACTGAGAAAAGCCGCGCCGTTAAACTGACCATCGAGAATGGCAATCTCCGCGTGTCGGCAACGAGCCCCGAAAACGGGACCGCCGAAGAGGAGGTCGAGGTACGCTATTCGGCCAGCCCGCTTGAGATCGGCTTCAACTCCCGGTATCTCCTTGATATTGCCGAGCAGATCGAGGGCGGGTGGGCTCGATTCGTCATGGCGGACGCCGGCTCGCCGACGCTGGTGCGCGATGGCAATGACCCGAGCGCGCTCTACGTGCTGATGCCGATGCGGGTGTGAGCTGTCCGGCAAATTCTCTTTCGGCCGCCTCCGTTGTGAGCATCCTTCGCAGGCGGCGGGGTAAGCGCCGCACGCCTCGTTTCCTGACCTGCAACGGCGCGGAATGCTGGCAAACGGCCATGTTCGACACCATATAACTCCTATGTTTGCCGAGGCACAGGAAGCCCGGATCGGTGCCGGTGCCGCGGCGGACCGCGTCGGTGTGACGCGATTGTTGCTGACCAACTTCCGCAATTATCGCGAAACCAGGATCGACATCGATACCGTACCCGTGGTGCTGGCCGGACCCAATGGCGCCGGCAAGACCAATCTGTTGGAAGCCATTTCTTTTCTGGCGCCGGGACGCGGTTTGCGCGCGGCGAAGCTCACCGACATCGATCATCGGCCCTCGCCGGAACAAACTGAGCCCACTGGGGGCTGGGCGGTCTCAGCCATTGTGGCAACCCGCCGCGGCAACCTCCGCATCGGGACGGGGCGCGACGCGGCCCTCGGTGAGCGACGGCTCGTGCGCATCGATGGCGAGCCGGCACGCAGCCAAGCGGCGCTCGGCGAGCGGCTGAGCGTCTTATGGTTGACCCCCGCGATGGACCGTTTGTTCACCGAAGGTCCGGCCGGCCGGCGACGTTTTCTCGACCGATTGGTGCTCGGCCTCGACCCGGCCCACGGCTCGCGTGTCGCCGCCTACGAGCAAACATTGCGCGAGCGCTCCCGCCTGCTGCGCGATGGCTTAGGCAACCCGTCGTGGCTGACCGCCCTCGAAGACGTGATGGCGGAACAGGGGGTGGCGGTCGCTGCCGGGCGCCGGGAAGCCGTGCACCGGTTGGAGCAGGCCTGCGCCGAGGCGGATGGCCCATTTCCGCGTGCAAGGCTGATGCTCGCCGGCACGGTCGAGAATTGGCTCGAAACGATGCCGGCGCTGGCGGCCGAAGCCCGGTTCGCCGCCTTGCTCGCGGCCAGCCGGCAGAGTGAGGAGCATGCCGACGGTGCGGTGCTGGGACCGCATCGCTCCGACCTGCAGGTAAGTCTGGCAAAGACGGGAATTGCCGCCGAGCGGGCCTCAACCGGCGAGCAGAAGGCTCTCCTTATCTCGATCCTGCTTGCTCACGCGAGGCTGCAGCGCGAGGTCCGCGGCGAGCCGCCGCTGCTGCTCCTCGACGAGGTAGCCGCTCACCTCGACGCGAGCCGGCGCGCTGCGCTGTTCGACGCGATACTGCAACTCGACAGCCAAGCCTGGCTGACCGGCACCGACGAGGCGGTCTTCGCCCCATTGCGGGCAGGCAGCCAATTTCTCTCGGTCCGCGACGGCAGTCTGCTGGCGGCTACGTAACCTCTGAAGCTTTCAACAAGGAAGACATGGCGCATATTTCCGCATCCGACCCCCTCGGGCCTCTCGGCGCTGCCGCTGAGCGAGCGGCGAACACTGGTTCGCCCCACGAAAGCGCCGCCACGCCGCCCAACGGGAACGGCGCCGCCAATGGCGAGGATGCGAGCTACAACGCGCAATCGATCGAGGTGCTGCGCGGGCTCGACGCGGTGCGCAAGCGGCCCGGGATGTATATCGGCGACACCGATGACGGTTCCGGCCTGCACCACATGGTGTACGAGGTCGTCGACAACGCGATCGACGAGGCGCTCGCCGGCTATTGCGATATCGTTACCGTCACATTGAATGCCGACGGGTCCTGCACCGTCACCGACAACGGCCGCGGCATCCCGGTCGGCATCCACGGCGAGGAGGGTGTTTCCGCCGCCGAGGTCATCATGACCCATCTACACGCCGGAGGAAAATTCAACCAGAACGCCTACAAGGTCTCGGGCGGCCTCCACGGCGTCGGCGTCTCGGTCGTCAACGGCCTCTCCTCCCGGCTCGATTTGCGCGTGTTCCGCGGCGGGTCGGAGTGGTTCATGCGGTTCCACGACGGCGTCCCCGAGGCGCCGCTTGCCGAAATCGGACCGGCGCCCGCCTGGCCGGCGGACTCGGTCCGCCAAGGTCAGATGACCGGCACCGAGATCACGTTTCTGCCGAGCACCGAGACCTTCAGCAAGACCGAGTTCGATTTCACGACCCTCGAGCACCGGCTGCGCGAACTTGCGTTTCTCAATAGCGGTGTGACCCTCGTGCTGAGCGATCTGCGCGGGGTCGAGCCGAAGACCGTAACGCTGCATTTCCAGGGTGGGCTCGAGGCCTTTGTGGGCTACCTCGACCGCTCAAAGCAGGCGCTGCACTCGCCGCCGATCGTCATTCGCGGGGAGCGCGAGGGAATTGTGCTCGAAGTCGCGATGGAGTGGACCGACAGCTACCACGAGACGATGTTCTGCTTCACCAACAACATCCCGCAGCGCGACGGCGGGACCCACCTCGCCGGCTTCCGCGCGGCGCTGACCCGCACGGTCAACGCCTATGCGAACGACAGCGGCATCGCGAAGAAGGAGAAAGTGGCGCTGTCGGGCGACGACATGCGCGAAGGGCTCACCTGCATCCTGTCGGTCAAGGTTCCCGATCCGAAATTCTCCTCGCAAACCAAGGACAAGCTGGTCTCCTCGGAGGTGCGCCCGGTCATCGAGGGTATCGTCGCGGACAAGTTGACACAGTGGTTCGAGGAGCATCCGGCCGACGCCAAGAAGGTCGTCGCCAAGGTGGTCGAGGCGGCGGCGGCGCGCGAGGCGGCGCGCAAGGCGCGCGAGTTGACGCGGCGCAAGGGGGCGCTCGATGTCGCCAATCTGCCGGGCAAACTCGCCGACTGCCAGGAGCGCGATCCGGCCAAGAGCGAGCTCTTTATCGTCGAGGGCGACAGTGCCGGCGGCTCGGCGAAACAGGGGCGCGACCGGCGCTTCCAGGCGATCCTGCCGCTCAAAGGCAAGATCCTCAATGTCGAGCGGGCGCGCTTTGACAAGATGCTGAGCTCCGCCGAGATCGGCACGTTGATCGCGGCGCTCGGCACCGGGATCGGCGCCGAGGACTTCGACCCGGAGAAGGCGCGCTACCACCGCATCATCATCATGACCGATGCCGATGTCGACGGCAGCCATATCCGCACGCTGTTGCTGACGTTCTTCTTCCGCCAGATGGCGAGCCTCATCGACAAGGGGTTTCTCTACATCGCGCAGCCGCCGCTTTACCGGTTGCAGCGCGGCAACGCCAAGGCGGTCTACCTGAAGGACGACGCGGCGCTCGAAGCCTATTGGATCGACGCGGCATTGCGGGATTCGGTTTTCACGCAGCATGACGGCGTCGAGCGCGCCGGCAATGATTTGCGCGACCTGTTGGAGCAGGCACGGGTGCACCGCCGCTGGCTGCAGCCCTTGGCCGGCAAATCCGGCAGCAGCGACGTCGTCGAGCAGGCGGCAATTGCCGGCGCTTTGTCGGCCGCGGTGCTAGCCGACCCGAACCGCGCGATCGAGGCGGCTCACTCGACAGCCGAGCGGCTCAATCGTCTCGCCCCGGAGCACGAGCGCAACTGGCAGGGCGAGGTCATTGCCGGCGAGGGACTGGTGCTGAGCCGCACGCATCAGGGCATCGAGGAGCGGCGCCTGATCGATGCGGCCTTGCTGCG
>JAFASL010000125.1 GCA_019244535.1 Alphaproteobacteria bacterium | reverse complement strand
GACCGGTTGGCCGATGCTGCCCTGACCGCCACTGAAAATCTCGGGTTGCGTGACCTTCCAAGCCCGGTGTTTCCCCGCCGCTTCCACGTCCGATTTGTTCGCGAGCTTCGCGCGGGAGCGAGCTTTCACATTCTGAGCGGTCTCATCGGCCTCAACGAAAGCTGGGTTCGACTGGGTCATCAGGTGGTCGACTCGGCGGACGGCGAAGTGACGGCGTGGGTTGAGGAGAGGCTCGACCTCGCGGCCGCACCATTGCCTGATGCGGTTCTCGAGGCAATCCGCGGGCGCCTATTGCCTTGGCCCGGCCCGGCAATCGAAGAGCGGCCCGAGCCGGTTTCGACTCAAGGCTTCATTGAGACGGTGCGCGATCGGATCAAGCCGACGGATTTGAGTTCGGACGGCAAGCTGGCGCTTTGCGCGATGGTCCACCGTTTCACGGCAGCCAATATCCAAGCGCTCGCCGCGATCGGAGCGACATCGTCATACATGCAGACCGAGCGCCGCGGCTATTCAACCTTCGAGCTCGCCCTGCGGGTCACCGGCTCGCCGCAGCTCGGCGACCCGATTCTCGTCAAAACCGGCATCGCGCATCTCGGCAGCTCATCGATCCGTTTTGTCCATCACATGAGCGACCCCGCGAGCGGGACCGAATACGCGCGTCTCGGACAGTTCGGCGTCCAACTCGATCTCGACACAAGGCGCCCGGCCGCGCTGCCGGAGCGCCTTCGGGCCGCCGCGACCCGGATGCTCGTTCCGGTCGCTTCGTCGGGAAGTTGACCATGCCTGAACCCGGGCTGCCGGATATCGGGCTGTTCGAGGCAATCTATTCGGCGCGATCGATCCGCCGCCTCAAACCCGATCCCGTGCCGGAGGAATTGATCACAAGAATTCTCGACGCGGCAATCCGCGCGCCATCCGGCGGCAACGCCCAGAGCTGGGCTTTTATCGTGGTCCGCGACCCTGATCTGCGGCGGCAGCTCGGGATCATCTACCGCAAGGCCTCCGACATTGCCGAGGCGGTCTATGCGGCGCGCGGCCGACCACCCCATCTGACCGAGCGGCAGTACGCCCGCCTGATGGCCACGGGCAAATACCTGTGGGACCATATGGGCGAAGCGCCGGTGCTGATCCTTCCTTGCTCATACCGCCCGGCTTTGCCCCGCCCCGAGGCGCTGCCGCTCCACATCGCTGCGGAATGGGAAGGAGAAGTCGCCTATGCCGAACGCATTCGCGGCGCCAGCATTTATCCTGCGGTGCAGAACATGCTGCTCGCCTGCCGCGCTCTCGGCCTCGGCACGGTTATCACCACCAACCACGTCCGTTGCGAGGACGAGGTGAAAGCGCTGCTCGGGATTCCCGACGAGGTCTCGACCTGGGCATTGATGCCGGTCGGCTGGCCGATCGACAAATTCGGGCCGCTCACCCGCCGGCCACTCAACGAAGTCATCCACGCCGACCATTGGGGAGCCGCCCTAAACTAGTCTGGCACTTGCGAGCGATTACCCCTCCTGCGCGTGATCATGTCTCCGTCCGGGTTGAACAGACGGATCGTGCACAGAATTGCCACAACCGTGCGATACTCGATGCTCTTTGCGGAGCGAGACGGAGGATCCGAGGGGTGGCCGAAATGCAGCTGATGCCGTTCCAGCTGACCATTTGCGGGATCGATGAGCTGGAGGGCCACTGCGCGGGAGGCGTAACGCACGTTCTGTCGATCCTCGACCCCGGCTGGCCAGAGCCGGAATCGCTGAGCGGGTTCGATATCGGCCGGCGCCTGCGGTTACGGTTTCATGACGTGATCGAATCGCAGCCCGGATGGATCGCACCCGAGCGCTGGGATATCGAGCTGCTGCTCGCCTTCTCACGCGATCTCGCTGCTTCGAAGAAGGCGCATCTCCTTATCCACTGCCATGCAGGGGTATCCCGCTCGACCGCGGCGGCGACATTGGTAATGGCGCAGACATGCCCGGAGCGGCCGGCAGATGAGTTGCTGCGCGAGGTCGCCCGCTTGCGCCCGCGGGCCTGGCCCAATCTGCGGATGCTCGAGCTCGGGGACGAGATCCTCGGCCGTCACGGCGCGATCGTCGAGGCCGCTCGCGCGCATTATCGCCGCGCTCTCGAGCGCGATCCCTGGCTGGCGGAAGCGATGATCGACGGCGGGCGCGGTCGCGAAGTCGCCGCCGCCGGCTTATCCTAACCTCGCTTTGGCGGGCTCAGCGGAGATACTCGACCCGCAAGACAACGAAGTAATGGTGGTCGGGATCGATGACGACCCCATCGGGGCCGGCAAGATGCCCGTCGGCGGTGACCGGGATGTGCCTCAGGGCGACGGCATTGTCGACGTTGCCGCCGATCACGTCGAGATAGCCAGACTGTATCGCGACAACGATGTCGCAATGGGCCGGAAACCGCCCGGTGGGCAGTTCGTCATAGGAAACCGGCTGCCGGCCGCGCCAATAGCAGATCAGATCGCCGCGTTGCGGGGCGTAGACCTCGACCCGCTCGGCCGACAGCGCGATTCCCGGCTCCAGCCCGAGACTATGACGCCGCGCCGCGTTGATGTAGTCGGAATGCGTCTCTGAATAAGGAAAACGGCTGCCGGCTCCAGCGATCCGCATCACATAGGACATGAAAGCTGCGGACCAGGCATAGTTTCCGTCTTCGGAGGCAGGGAACACCACGCCATTCTCGTCGTGAATGCCGGTCCACCCTTGCTGACGCCAGCTCGGATCGAGACCGAGCCACCAATATTCGCCGACCCGCTGCCATAGGCCCTCTTCGCGTTCCTCGTCTTCGGGCAGTTCGGTGTTCGGATACACCACGGGCTGGCCGAACGCTCGCCATTCCCGCAACGCAATCTGCACTGCGGCCTCGCGCGAATAGGGCTGGTACGGCCACCGCGCGAAACGCGGAATATGTGCATCCAGGGCCGTTGCCGGCGGCGGCACCGGGGCCTCGCCAACTGACGGTACGGGTGCGCATCCGGCAAGGATCAACGCAAACAGCAGCAAAAAGCGTCCGACCACCACCGCATAACCCACGGTTGGACAAGCGAAGCAAAAACCGCCGTCCGATTGACCGACCGTCTTATGCCGCTCAGATGGACCGGTAATCAAGAGTCCGCATTTGGAAGATGTGGCGACTCCGCGTTAGGCTCGGCGGGAGTTGACTGTCGGAAGGAAAAGCGGAAGTCATGCAGTTCGGTCTCTTCGGCAGCGCCGCAGCGCGGCGCGGCGGCCCCGAATTCGACAGCAGCGAGGGATTCCGCGATTTCATCGAGTACAACATCGAGGCCGAGGCGCTCGGCTTTCACAGCACCTTTGTCATCGAGCACCACTTCACCGGCTACGGGCAGGTCTCGGCGACATTAAATTTGCTGACTTGGCTCGGCGCGCGCAGCCGGTCGCTGCGCCTCGGAACGGCGGTCATCGTTTTGCCCTGGCACAATCCGGTGCTGTTGGCGGAGCAAGCCGCAACCCTCGATCTCCTCTCCGGGGGCCGGCTCGATTTCGGCATCGGCAAGGGCTATCGATATAATGAATTCGCCGGATTTTGCGTGCCGATGGAGGAAGCAGACGCGCGGTTCGACGAAGCTCTCGAGATCATCCTGAAATCGTGGACGGCCGACACACCGTTTTCCCACCATGGCAGGTATTGGCAATTCGACAACATCGTGGTCGAGCCGCCGACCGCCCAACAGCCGCACCCGCCGATCTGGATGGGCGCCGGCGGCGAGCGCTCGATCCGCCGAGTAGCCCGGCAGGGTTACAACTTGCTGCTCGGCCAATACGCTTCGCCCGCCGATATTGGGCAGTCGATCGCAATTTACAAAGATGAAGTCCAAACAGCCGGACGCCGTTTCGATCCGATGCGGGTCGGCGTCACGCGCGCTTTCTTTGTGACAGACAGTCGCGCTGAAAAGGAAGCGGCGTTGGAGCGGCGACTGCAAAACCGCATGCGCCAGCTAAGATTGGCGAAGCAACCGGACGGCACCGTTCATGGCGGACCGGACCGGGCTACCGGTGATCCGCACGTCGTCAACGAAACCAGCGCGATCTACGGCAATCCCGACGAGATGGCCCGGCAGCTCGAGAATTTGCAGGCGGCCGGGGTCGGATACGTCCTCGTCAATGGAGGCGGCTCGGGCGGCGGTGCGCGAGGCCGCGAGAGCCTGCGGCGCTTCGCGGGCGAGCTGATGCCGTCCTTCACCGCCATGTCACCGCAACGGCTCGCGGTCTGACCAGCGTAACGGACGGTCGTGCAAGAGTTGCCGGTATCGGCCGTTCTTCATGAAGTCCAGCGCCCATCCGAAACCGGGGTCAAGGCGTCGGTAGACCGCCCTTCTTCGGGTCCCATTCCTTGCGAACCTGTTCCTCGACCGGAAGACCGGTATCGGTGGTAGGACTTTGGACCCGCCCCTGATCTGGTTTGTCCTCGTAAAGTTTGTCGGCCAAATGGTCGATCGTGGCCTCGTAGCCCCGGTTTGTCGGGTGTCTGTCTTTTCGCCTGGACGCGCTGGCCATCGCCTGCCTCCAATCCTCTATACCGCTCGGTCATGTTACAGCCCGCCGGCAAAAGAGGTTCCGGTCTAACCGCTGCTGCAACTCACGAGAACTTCTACCGGCTCGAGAACCACAGAACCCCCTCAGCCGGCGCTTCTGCCGCGGTAGATGTGGAGGTCCGCGCAACGGAGGCCCGGAATCCCGCGCCTGTCAAACGCCGCTTCCCAGATCGCGAACTCCTCATCGGAGAGCATGTACCGCTGACAAGCCTCCTTCCGGCTTATGAGCCCGGCGCGGGTGGCGACCACCACGGCCGCCTTGCGACGCGAGGACCATCGCTTCGTGTCGGACGGCGGCAGCTCGAGCTGCCCGCTAGGCAGAGCGAACCGAGGACTAGATATACACATCGGCAGTCTTCGGCACGAAGCCCGTAACCACTAATGCAACTGAGAGAATGCACCTAAGAGCATGACTCGCTTCGACATGATTTATTCCGGTCTCCCCGGAGGCACCGTTTGAGGGGCCGATGTGCAGCGATTCGGGGCTGTCTTTAGAGTGGCCAGCTTAAACCAAGTCGTGATGCTGCGACGGATGCCTGTTTTCCGCCCGGCACCAGCTGCCGCAAAGGGCGTTTACGGTTCGGGCACATCTGCGGGCTAAATTCGGATTTCAGACAATCGAGACAGCCTGCAGGAAGATCACCCGATGCTCCTCACCAGCTCCGACCGGCGCAGTCCAACGCGGCTCGTGCTCGCCGTCCTCGCCACCATGTTAGGGTACGGCGGCACCGCACATGGTTCCGAGATCACCGCGCCGGTCGAGCAGCTCTATGCCGGGCTTGCATCAATAATGAAGGCCGGCAAGGCCACAACCTTTCGACAGAGATACGAGATGATCGCGCCGGTCATCGGGCGCACCTTCGACCTCGAGGCCATTCTGCGACAGGTCGTCGGCCCCCGATGGACTTCGCTGCCCGCAGAGCAGCAGACGCAACTCGCAGACGCCTTCCGCCGCTACACAATCGCGTCCTATGTCGCCAATTTCGACAGCTATTCGGGGCAACACTTCGATGTCGCGCCGATCGCCAGGGCCGTCGGCAACGACCGCGTAGTCGAGACCCGGATCGCCGGGCCGGGTGGCGGAGCTCACGGGCTGGATTATGTGATGCGTCAGGAGAGCGGCGGATGGAAGGTCGTCGACGTCCTGGCCGAGGGTTCCATCAGTCGCGTAGCCTCGCAACGTTCGGAGATGCGTTCCCTGCTTGCCGATGGCGGCGGTGCGGGGCTGCTGGTCAGTCTGCGGCAGAAGACCGCCGAACTCTCGGGAGGAATTCTGCAGTAGCCGCCTGGCCTCCGGTAGTCCTCCTTTGCGGACCCGACCGGCGACGGTTGCCCCGACCGAATTATCTTCCGATATAGGCCGAGACGGCCGCTCACCGAGCGGCCTATGCCATACCGTCTCGGATCTTCATGACATTTGCGGCTCTGCTCGTCAGTCTGGTCGATTTTTGCCGTCGCAACGCTCTCTTCGTAATCTTTGCGGGCGTGCTCCTGGTCATTTTCTCCGGCTGGTACGCCGCCGGTCATCTCGGCATCACGACCGACACCGACGAGATGTTCGCGGCCAGCCTGCCGTGGCGGCAGCGTGCCGAAATCTTCAAGAAATTATTCCCTCAGTTCCAGGACCTTCTCGTTGCCGTCATTGACGCCAAAGAGCCGGAGGAAGCGGAGAACACCGCCGCCTCGCTTGCCCAGGCGCTGGCCGAGCATCGCGAGCATTTCCTCAGCGTTCGGCGCCCCGACGCGTCGCCATTCCTCCAGCAGGAAGGGCTGCTCTTCCTCGATACCGCGCAGCTCGAATCGCTGATCGATCGTATGATCGATGCACAGCCCTTTCTGGGGGAGCTCGCCAAGGACCCCAGCGCGCGCGGTCTGTTTGACGCGCTCTCGCTCCTGGGGACAGGCATCGAGCAAGGCCAGGTCAATCTTGCGCCTTATCGGACGGCGCTGGCCGGTTTCCACGATGCAATGACGAGCGCGCTCGCCGGCCGGCCGCGCCCCTTGTCGTGGGTTCGCCTTCTCGGCGGCGAGCTGGCCGACCTCAGCGGCCAGTACAAATTTGTGCTGGTGCAACCGCGGGTCGACCACAGCAAGCTTGAGCCCGGCGGAGCAGCGACGCAGGCGATCCGCGAAGCCGCAAGCAAACTCGAATTCGTCAAATCGGGACAGGCCCGGGTGCGCATCACCGGCAATGTGGCTCTCGCTGACGAGGAATTCGCCTCGGTCGCCGAGGGCGCGGCAACCGGGCTCGTCGGGAGCATCATACTGATCGCGTTATGGCTGTTCCTGGCGGTCCACTCCTGGCGGCTGATCGCCCCGATCCTGATGACTCTGGGGCTCGGCCTGATGCTGACCTTGTTGTTCGCGGCCGCCGCGGTCGGGACCCTCAACGTGGTCTCGGTCGGCTTCGGCATCCTCTTTGTCGGCATCGCAGTGGATTTCGCGATCCAGTTCTCGGTGCGCTACCGCGAGATGCGCCTTTTGTTCCCGGAGGCGGAGCGGGCGCTGGCGGAGACCGGCCGCCGCGTCGGCGGACAGATCCTCGTGGCTTCGGCTGCCACGGCGGCGGGTTTTCTCGCGTTTGTGCCGACCGATTTTCGCGGCGTGGCCGAGCTCGGGTTGATCGCCGGCATCGGGATGCTGATAGCATTCATATGCACGATGACGTTTCTGCCGGCTGCGATAACCCTCTTGCGGCCACACGGCGAGAGAAG
>JAFASL010000009.1 GCA_019244535.1 Alphaproteobacteria bacterium | reverse complement strand
GCGGCGGCAGGCTTCGCGCAACTCTCGCCGCCAACGAAAGATCGCTATGCCGAAGCGATAGCGTGACGCCGGCGTGTCCCCCGTACTAGAATCGCTCGGAACACGCCACAAGCGGCGCCGGCAACCTCATACGGGAGAAGACGTAATGGCGAAAAAGAAGATAGCGATCGTCGGTGCTGGAGCCGTCGGCTGCTATGCCGGCGCACACATGGTCCAGGCCGGCGAGGACGTGACTTACATCGACCCGTGGCCAGAAAATGTCGAGGCTATTCGCCGCGACGGTCTTCGCATCACCCACATCCGCGATGTCGAGCCGTTCACGGTCATGCCCCGCGCATTACACCTGACCGAAGCGCAGCAACTGGCCAAAGAAGCGCCGATCGACATCGCCTTTATCTGCATGAAATCCTACGACACCGCCTGGGCGACCACGATGATAAAGCAATACCTCGCGCCCGGCGGCTATGTCGTGTCGTTGCAGAACTGCATGAACGAAGAGACGATCGCCGGGGTTGTCGGCTGGGGCAAGACATTGGGCTCGATCGCCAGCTCGATCACGGTCGAGCTGCACGCACCGGGCCAGGTGCGCCGCGCCGCCGGCAAATCGGGGTCGCGCCACACCGTCTTCCGCGTCGGCGAGGTGCACGGCCGCATTACCGACCGGGCTAAGGAGGTCTGCAAGCTGGTCGGCTATGCCGACAGCGCGATGGTGACCGAGAATTTGTGGGGCGAGCGCTGGTCTAAGCTGGTGACCAATGTCATGGGGAACGGACTCTCGGCCTGCACCGGCATGATTACGCGCGATATGGTCAAGAACGACGCGATCCGTCATTTCTCAAACCGTCTCGGCAGCGAGGCGATCCGCGTCGGCCAGGCGCTCGGCTACACTTTTGACGAAGTCAGCCACATGGACCCCGAGACCCTGGCCCGCGCCGGCGAAGGCGATCACGAGGCGGAGAGGAAGATCGACGAGCACCGTCTCGGCGAGGCCAACCGCCCCGGCGGTGGCGAGCACCGCCCGTCGATGGGGCAGGACATGGTTAAGGGACGCCGCACCGAGATCCAGTTTCTCAACGGCTTTGTCGTGCGTGAAGGCGAGAAGGTGGGGATTGCCGCGCCGACGAACGCGATACTGACTGACATAGTCACCCGCGTCGAACGCGGCGAATTGAAGCCCGATCCGAAACACATTACCGATCTGCGGCTAAATTGAGGGTTCGATACCGGTGGACCCTCACCCACCAGCCCTAGCGGGCTGGTCCCCCTCTCCCGCAATGCGGGAGAGGGTACTGAGCGCAGCGAAGTGAGGGGTCAGACCGCGGGAGGCGTAGATGCTGGCTGTAGTAAATACACCCGCCGGTTCGGTGCCCGTGCAGCTGCGCGAGGTTCCGGAGCCGGGGCCGGCCCCGAACGAGGCGCTGGTCGAGGTGCGCGCGTTTTCGCTGAACCGCGGCGAATTGCGGCTGTTTCAGATCCGGCCGAATGGCTGGCGGCCGGGCCAGGACATCAGCGGCGTGGTGCTGCAACCCGCCGCCGACGGCAGCGGCCCCCGAGCCGGCGCACGCGTCGTCGCGCTGACCGATAATGCCGGGTGGGCCGAGCGCGCCGCCGTACCGACGCGCCGTATGGCGGTATTGCCGGACAATGTTCTGCTCGAGGAGGCCGCTGCACTGCCGGTTGCCGGGTTGACAGCGCTGCGCACGTTGCGCCATGGCACGCCGCTCCTCGGCAAGCGGGTGCTCATCACCGGGGCATCGGGTGGTGTCGGGCATCTTGCGACGCAGATCGCCGCGCGATCGGGGGCGCGCGTCACTGCCGTGGTCGGCCGTCCCGAGCGCGGCCGGCACCTGCGCGGCGCAGATGAAATCATCGAGGACATCGACAAGGCGCAAGGCTTGTTCCCACTGATCCTCGAGTCGGCCGGCGGATCCTCCCTGGCGGCGGCGATCTCGCATATCGAGGCAAAGGGAACGATCGTCGTCTTCGGCAATTCGTCGGGCGAGCCGACGCCGTTCAGTTTCCGCGACCTCGCCGAACATCCGAACGCGCGAATCCAAGGCTTCTCCTACTTCACGTCCGAACCGGAGGAGCGCTTTGCACCGGATCTCGAGTTATTGGCCTCGCTGGTCGCCGAGGAGTCGCTGAAGCCGCATCTCGTCGAGCACAGCTGGCGCGAGCTCGCGCAGATCGGCCCGCAACTGCGGGACCGGCAGATCCGGGGCAAGGCCGTGTTCCACATCGATTGAATGGAGGGCAAGCAATGACGATCAAGGTAGGCGACAAGATCCCGTCGGTGACATTGCGCTATCTGACCGCCGATGGTGTAAAGGCTATCAGTTCCGACGAGTTCTTCGCCGGCAAGAAGGTCGCACTGTTCGCGGTCCCGGGCGCCTATACCCGGACCTGCTCGCAGCGCCATCTGCCCGGCTACGTTACGCACGCCGCTGAGATCAAGGCCAAAGGCGTCGACACGATCGCCTGCATCGCGGTCAACGACCCCTTTGTCATGGGCGCCTGGGGCAAGGAGCATCGCGCCGACGCCAACATCGTGATGCTGGGCGATGGCAGCGGCGATTTCACCCGCGCGATTGGCCTCGAACTCGACCGGATGAAGGAGGGCATGGGGATGCGCTCGCAGCGCTATTCGATGCTCGTCGACAATGGCGTCATCAAAGCGCTGCACGTCGAAGAACCGGGCCAGTTCGACGTTTCCAGTGCGGAAGCGATGCTAAAGGCGCTCTGACACCCAGTGCGTTTCGGCCCTCACTTTCTCGGACTGGCTGCGGCGGTCGCTGCGGTGCCGGCGGCTGCGCAGCAGGCCCCGGCCCAGTGGATGGCCTTGCCGCATCCGACCGAGAGCGGCAAACCGGTGATTTTCGATCCTCAATACGCCGCGAAAGCCGAGAATGACCGCCGTCTCGGCTGCGCCTCTGGATCGCAATGCCGGTGGCAGCTGCTGGGGGTGATCCAGAACAACGGCGCGATCGAACTGCGGGCTACTGCCTGGATGTGGTGAGTTTCGCGGCGGCTACAAACTGCCTCACTTTGTCGAGATCTTTGCCGCTGCCGTCTTCCCGGTCGGTTTTGGTCTTCGAATCGACACCGGCGGGCCTCACGGCCGCAATGGCAGCGCCGACATTGTCGGCATCGAGCCCGCCCGCGAGAATGACCGGCAAGCCGACCTCGTCGGCAATGCGCCGGCTGATGATCCAATCATGGACGCGGCCGAGCCCGCCAATCTGCCGATCTCCGGGGTCATGACTGTCGAGCAGCAGGATGTCGGCCGCCTCCCGATACGCGCTCGCGCACTCGATGCTCGTCTCATCGACAATGGGGATCGCGCGCATGATCACCACATCGGGATATGCGGACTTGAGCGCCAGCGTGTCGCGTACCGAGAACAGTTCGACCGCCGCTCCAATGTGAATAATGTTGGGCCGCGTCTGCTCGATCACCCGTGCAACCTGGGCGGGATCTTGCGAGAGCGACAGCCCGACCCGTTTTGCTGACGGCGGCAGTGCGGCGAACACCTCCCTTGCGCGGTCTGCCGGAAGCTCGCGTGGAAACCGCCCGAGTCCGACCAGAACGCCGATATGATCGACCCCGAGCCGCGCCAGCGCGGCGGCTTCTCCAGGGGTTCGAACTTCGTAGATCTGCACAAGCATCTATCATGCACCTGGGTGATTCTCACCGGCCGCGGAAGACCGGCCTACGCTTTTCCATGAAGGCGCGGCGGCCCTCCCGGTGGTCTTCGCTGGCGTAGCATCGGCCACGAGCGCATCACAAAGCGAGAGGTCGCGCGCTCCGCGCTCCTTGCCGAGTTCATGGGTGATACGCTTGACCGCCGTAATGGTCAGCGGCGCATTGGCCGCAATCGTCTCGGCATAGCTCTGCACATGTGCAGAAAGCTCGATTTTCGAGACGACGCGGTTGACCAGCCCCATCTCATACGCCTCCTGCGCGGAGAATTGGCGGGCGGTGAACAGGATTTCTCTCGTGCTCGCCAGACCGACTGCATTCATGACGCGCTCGATACTGTATGGCTCGTAGCAGTGGCCCAGCTTTGCGGGCGGTATGCCAAAGCGAGACTCATCCGAGCAGATGCGCAGATCGCAACACAACGCGAGAGCAACTGCTCCGCCGAGGCTATATCCCTCGATTTCGGCAATTGCCGGCCTGTCAAGCTTTCGAGTTTGGCGCCCACCGCAGCGTCACGTGCGCTGGCCGCGCGCACCGCTGCGGCATCTGCGTGCCGGCGGTCGAACTCCGAAATGTCGGCGCCGGCGCTGAACGCCTCGCCACCGGCTCCTGAGATGACGACGACGCGGACCGCTTGGTCCTCTGCGACATCGTCGAGGATCTGGTCGAGGCGATCCCACATCGCCATCGAGATTGCATTGAGTCGCGAGGGATTGTTGAGGACGATGCGGGCAACCGCTCCATCCTTGCGCAAAATGACTTGGCCGGTGTCCATACTGGCGTTTTCTCCGTGTTCGGGGTGATCTCGGCTCGCATATTGCAGCCGGTTCGCCGATCTCGTCACTGATTGAGGTTTCGATATGCCGGATGACGACATCAACGCGTTTGTGCCCGGTCCGCGCGTCCGCATCGAGGGGCAGCCAGACGGGCCGCTTGCAGGCCTCACCTTTGCGGCCAAGGATCTGTTTGATGTCGCGGGCCATCCGACTGGCGGCGGCAATCCCGATTGGGCGCGGTCGAACCCCGTGCCGTCGCGCCATGCCTGGGCCGTCCAGCGGCTGCTCGACGCCGGCGCGACATTGATCGGCAAGACGATCACCGACGAGGTCTCGCT
>JAFASL010000952.1 GCA_019244535.1 Alphaproteobacteria bacterium | reverse complement strand
CCAAGGGGATCACCAGCGCCTATTTCCCGCTCTCGGCATCGGTGATTTCCGAGAAAATCTGGGCGGTGTTGCGCGACGCTTCGCCTGAGGTGGGGCCGCTGATGCACGGCTTCACCTATTCGGGGCACCCGGTCGGTGGGGCCGTGGGGCTCGCCAATCTTGATATTATGGAGCGTGAGGGCCTCATCGAAAATTCGGCGGCGATGGGCACATATTTACGCGACTGCTTGCGCGAGCAGCTGGCTGACAACCCTTTCGTCGGCGATGTCCGTGGCGCCGGTCTCATGGTCGCGGTCGAATTTGTCGTCGACAAGAAGAGGCGGCGGTTCTTCGACCCGAAAACCCAGTCCCACCGCATCGTCGCGCGCCAGGCCCTCGAAGAGGGGGTACAATTGCGCGCCTTGCCGTATGGCGAAATAAACTCGTTCTCGCCGCCGCTTTGCATCACACGCAGCGAAATCGACGAGGTCGTCGCTCGCTTCGCCCGCGCTTTGGACCGCGTCATGCCCGAATTGCGGCAGCTCGCTGCGTGATGCGAGCCCAAGGTAGGCGTTCAAACCATCCGGTGCGGCGGCCGGCCAAGGACGGGCAGACGGTTGGCAATGCCGACGACGAGGAAGGTGATCACCAGGAGCGTTAGGCCGAGGACCGAGATTGCGCCCAGATCGCCGCTTTCATTGAGGTCGTAAATGATGACCGACACGACCTTGGTCTGGGCGGTGGTCAACATGATCGTCGCCGACAGCTCGCGAATGACGCCAATGAAGACAAAACACCAGGTCGCCACCAAGCTGGTGCGGAGCAGCGGCGCGGTGATCCGGCGCAACGCCCCGAGGCGCGTCGCGCCGAAAATCCGGCCGGCCTCCTCGAGCTCGGGGTGGAGGCCGCGAAAAGCGGCTTGCAATTGCTGGTACCCGGCCGGCAATTCGATCGTCAGAAAGGCCAAGAGCAGAATCCATAATGTGCCGTAGAGGACCAGCGGCGGGCGGGTGTAGCTGAGGAACAGCCCGACCCCCAGCACGATGCCGGGGATGGCGATCGGCGCCGTTGCGAGGATGCCGAGAAATCGGTGTCCCGCGACAAGGCCGCGCGTGGTGACGTAGCTCACGATCAGCGCGAGAAATGTGAGGGCGGTCGCAGCGGCTAAGCCGAGAAGAATGGTGTTCCAGAGAGCCAGCCGCGTCTGCGAAAATTCCAAAAACACAAAATGCAGATTGTGCCAGGTCAGTGTCTCGAAGGTCAGCGGGTCCGAAGGCGTGCGGACGATCGCAGTCTTGATCAGCGCCGCATAGGGGAGGAAGATCGGCAGAGCGAGAACTGCCAGTGCAAAGGCGAGTGCCGGCACCCGCCAGATGCCGAGCCCGATCCGCCGCGGCGCGCCGCTTTTGCCGCCAATAACCGCATAGCCGCGCCGACCGAGCAGCCATTGCCGGGCCTGCAACAGCAATATCGTCAGGACGAGCAGCGGCACTGCCGCAGCGGCCGCGAGATGCGGGTTCGGCGGGTATTGGAATAGCGCCCAGATCTTCGTCGTGATGACATGAAACCCGGCCGGCAAGGCAAGGATCGCCGGGGTGCCGAACTGGGTCAGCGCCTGCAGAAAGGCGACGAGCCCGGCGGCGAGCAGGGCCGGCATGACCATCGGCAATGTCACCCGCCGCAACGTCGCCCGGCGAGTGCCCCCGAGGATTGCCGAGGCATCTTCGAGTTCGGCTGGGATATTGTCGAGCGCATTCGCCAGCAGCACAAAGACGTAAGGAAAGCTGTAGCACGCCATCACAAAGACGACGCCCTCGGCGGTATAAATGTCGAAGAGATGTTCGTAAGGCTCGAGGCCGAAGATCGCGCGGTACCATTGATTGAGGATGCCGCTGTTCGGCGCGGCAAGGATTTCCCAGGCGATCGCGCCAAGAAAGGGCGGAGTGACGAAGGAGGCCGTGACGAGCGCGCGAATTGCGCCCCGTAATGGCAAATCGGTGCGCGCAACGAGCCAGGCGAGCGGCATCGCGGCCGCAGACCCGCCGGCCGCCACACCAGCGGCTATGCCGAGCGCCGAGAGGTAGGGGCCAACAAAGGTCGGATCGGTCGCGAGGCGCGCAAAGTTCGCGAGGGTCGGGACGCCATTCGTGTCGGTGATGCTGTACCAGCCCAGCCATCCGAGCGGCAGCAGCACGAGCGCGCACAAAAACGCGCCCAGCACCACCAACAACGGCACCGACAGGTCGAGGCGCCAATGAACGCGCAAGGGGAGATGCTGGCCCTGTCCCCCGCCTCGTCCACATTGCGGGGGAGGGTTAGGGTGGGGGCGGACGAGTATTGACACGAGGGGCCGCTTGCACGGCGCTACAGCCCGAAATACTCGGCGTATTTCTTTTTGATCTCGTCGATGGCTTGTTCCTGTGAGCGGCCCGAGACATAGGTGACAGATCGTACCGGACACATGGGTAACACGGTTCCCCTTTCGGGGGAGGTGTG
>JAFASL010000115.1 GCA_019244535.1 Alphaproteobacteria bacterium | reverse complement strand
ACTCTGCGCTTCGCCGGCTGGACCGAGGACGAGTCACGACCCCTGCTCGACTACCTGTACCGGCACGCGGTGCGGCCCGAATTCACCTGCCGCTTCCAGTGGCGCGAAGGTTCCCTCGCCTTCTGGGACAACCGCTCGACCTGGCATTTCGCGGTCAACGATTACCATGGCGAGCGCCGCCTGTTGCACCGCATCACGATCGCAGGCCAGAAGCTGAGCTGACACGCGGAGGACGCGGCGACAGCCTTTGCGGCTCAATGCAGATAATGGATCGCCACCAGGATACCGGTCGCGGCGACAATCATGCTCCCCAAGCGGGTCAGGAAGCGATGTTCGACGAGCACCAACTCGGCCCGTACTGCGGCAATATCGGCCTTCAGATCGTTACGGATGCCCGCTTCGGCAGCGTTCAAATCAGACTTCGTCGCGACATTGTCATGGATAGCGTCGAATATCTCGGTAGCAATGTGCTCGGCGGCATCGCGGGCGATCCCTCCTTCTTCGAGCGCGCGGGTGAGCGTCAGGCGGTCCGTCACGGCTTAGCGCTCACCGGTTCGGGTCGCGATGAGTCTGTTCATCGACCCAGAGTACCCGCACAAATCGACTGATATCAAAGATTCTCGCCAGACAGCGCTTCACGGGATCAGCACGGCGGCGCCTTGCAGGGCACCGGTGCGCAGGTCCGCCAGCGCGTCGTTGGCGTTCGTCAGCGGATAGGTGACCGTTTCGGTCCGGATGCCTGCTTTGGGGGCCAGCGCGAGGAATTCTTCGGCATCGCGGCGGGTCAGGTTGGCAACCGAGCGCAAGACCCGCTCCTCCCACAGGACGCGATACGGGAAGCACGGGATGTCGGTCATGTGAATGCCGCCCGATACGACAGTTCCGCCCTTCTTGGTCGCTGCGAGCGCTGCCGGCACCAGCGCGCCGACCAGGGCAAAGATCAGCGCCGCATCCAGCGGCTCGGGCGGCAGCTCGGCCGAACCTCCGGCCCACTCCGCGCCGAGCGAGCGGGCGAATTCCTGCGCCGCGACATCGCCTGGACGGGTGAACGCGAACAGCCGGCGGCCTTGATGGCGGATCACCTGCGCGACGATATGAGCAGCAGCGCCAAAGCCATAGATGCCGATCAGCGGCGCCTCGCCGGCCATGCGCAACGTCCGATAGCCAATGAGCCCGGCGCACATCAGCGGCGCCGCCTCGATGTCGTCGTAATGCGGGTCGATCGCAAAGCAATAGCGCTGGTCGGCGACGGTCAGCTCGGCATAGCCGCCGTCGATCTGGTAGCCGGTGAAGCGGGCGCGGTCGCACAAATTCTCGCGGCCCGAGCGGCAGTATTCGCAGACGCCGCAAGTCCAGCCGAGCCACGGCACGCCGACCCGGTCGCCGATCGCGAACCGATCGGCCGATTCCCCCTTTTCGACGACGGTGCCGATGATTTCGTGCCCCGGGACAAGCGGCAATTTCGGGTCGGGAAGCTCGCCGTCGACGACATGCAGATCGGTCCGGCAGACCGCGCAGGCGCGCACCGCGATCAGCAGTTGCTGAGGGCCGGGGCGCGGCGCCGGCAGCTCTGCGGAGGCCAGCGGGAGGCCTGCGGCGGTCAGCACTTGTGCACGCATGAGCCTCTCCATTAGTAGTGCTCGGCGTGAAGCGACAGGATGATAACGCCGACACGGAGGCAGCGCTCTATCTGCCCGTGAAGCAATTCCTCGAAAGACGCGGCTACGAGGTCAAGGGCGAGGTGAGAGGCTGCGACCTCGTCGCCCGGCGCGGCGAGGAGCCGCCCGTCATCGTTGAGCTTAAGCTCCGCTTCAACCTGCTGCTGGTACTGCAGGGCATCGATCGGCTCGCGATGACGGAGCGGGTTTATCTCGCTGTGCCGCGGCCCGAACGGCGCGCCCGCGGCGGGCCGCTCGCCCCGGAGCGGCCGGAGATCCGCAAATTGTGCCGCCGGCTCGGGTTGGGGTTGATGCTGGTGGGCCTCGCGCGGAAGACCGTCCAGATATTAGAGGAGCCGGTCCCATACCGGCCGCGGCTAGCGAAGTCGCGGGCCGTGCGTCTCGTGGACGAATTTTCCCGCCGCATCGGTGATGCCAACACTGGCGGGGCGGTCGGCGTGCCGCTCGTCACGGCCTATCGTCAGGACGCGCTGCGCTGCGCCCGCGCGCTTGCGCTCGGCGGGCCGATGCGGGTCGGCGCCTTGCGCGCTGCGGCGGAGGTGCCGAGGGCCGCGCGCATTCTGCAGCACAATGTCTATGGCTGGTTCAATCGGATCGAGCGCGGCATCTACGCGCTGACACCCGAGGGAGATCGGGCACTCAGCCGCTTTGCCGATGCAATCGCGGCGCTCAGCCGATGATCACCGATTATGGCGAACAGCGGCAGCGCAGCCTGATCTTCGACTATTTCGGTAGCGACGCGCGGATACGCGTATTGCGCCGGGCCGAGACCTTCGGGGCTGCGGTATTTGTCGTCGATTTCGATCGCGGACCGCGGAATTTCCGGACCTTGGGGTCGTTCGGCGCGGGTGCGCAGGTGACCGAGCAGTCGAGCATGGATCTGCTCTATCCGGCCCGCCTGGTCTTTCATTACGAGCGGCTGATGTCACTCTCCTTCGCGATGAGCGCGCGCTCGATCAATGCGCTATTGCTCGGCGTCGGCGGCGCTGCGATGTGGCGCTTCATGCAGGCCTATCTGCCCGATTGCGCACCGACGCTTGTCGATTCCGACGAGACCATAGTCGCGACAGCTCGCAGATGGTTCTACTTGAAACACCGCGTCGTGCTCGAGGCGGCGCAGCGGTTTCTCGCGGGCTCGAGCGCCCGCTATGACGTGATCCTGGTCGATCTCTACGGACCTGGCGGCCCCGCCGAAATAGACGAGGCCTTCTGGGTGCGCTGCCTCGACGCGCTCGCACCCGGCGGCTGCCTCGCCAACAACTGGGCCGATTTCGCCGTCAACCCGAAAGTCCGGCCGATGGCCGACTCGCTTTCCGCTGTGGCGCAGGCTCGTGGTCTGGAGCCGATTTTCGTGACCCGCCGCGGCTTCCGCGACAACCTCGTCCAATACGTGCCCACGGTCCCGGAAATCCGCGCGGACTGCGTCACCGACGTGCTCGAACGCCTCGTCCGCGAGCGCCACATCCCCGACCGCGGCCGCGGCATCCTCGAGAACTGCATCGTCGGCACCGCCTTTCCGATCGCGTAATCAGGCTTCCGCTACCGCATCCTCGAACGCCGTCAAGGTCGCCTCGATCGCCTCGCGGGGCAGGTCGCGGGTGATGAAGACCATGCGCGTGCGATGGTCGTCGCTCGGCCATTCCGGCAACAGCACGGGCGGGTGGAAGAGGTGCTGCACGCCCTGCAGGACGACCGGCCGATCGGGGCGGTCTGACAACGCGACGACCGCCTTCAGCCTAAGCAAGTCGTCGCCGCGCATCGTCGCGAGCCCGTCGAGCCAGGCCGACAGCGCCGCCCAGGAGATCGGTCGGTCTCGCGTGATGCAGAAGGCGCGGATGCGGTCGTCATGCCGGTTGACGTCGGCATTCTCGTGTCCGTGCGGGTGGCCGGCCTCGAATGCCTCGTCACGCAACCAGCGCTGCACGTCGGCGCTTTTGGTCTGCGGGTCATAAAAGCCGATGTTGAACAAGGCGCGCGGGTCGATCGCGCCCTGGGCGACCGGGATGATCGGGGCGCTCGGGTTCAATGCGTTGAGCCGCTGCTCCATCGACTGCCGCGCCCCCGCCTCGGCGAGATCGGTCTTGGTCAGCAACAGGCGATCGGCGACTGCGGCCTGCTTTACGGCCTCGGGCTGCCGGTCGAGAGTGCCGCCGCCGTTGACCGCGTCGACGGTCGTGACGACGCCGTCCAGCATGTACCGCGCCGCGACGATCGGATCGGTCATCAAGGTGTGCAGCACCGGCGCCGGATCGGCGAGACCCGTCGTCTCGATCACCGCCCGGGTGAAGAACGGCACCTTTCCTTTGACGCGGTCGACAAACAGATTGGTTAGAGTGTCGACAATATCG
>JAFASL010000866.1 GCA_019244535.1 Alphaproteobacteria bacterium | reverse complement strand
GACCCCGTCCGGCACGGCATCATCCTGGCGCGCCGCAAGCTCGACCGCGCCGCGGCGGGTCGACACCCGCACCATGTCACCCGGCGCAATGCCGAGCTTCGCAATCGTGCCGCGCGACACGCTGGCGACCGCGCCGGGCTCCAGGGCATCGAGCGTGGCTGCGCGCCGGGTCATCGCGCCGGTATGCCAATGCTCGAGCTGGCGGCCGGTCGTCAGCACCATCGGGTATTCGTCGTCGGGCTCCTCGGCCGGCGGAATGATCGCGGCGGGAACCAGGCGGCCGCGGCCTGATGCGGTCGGGAACCCGTTCCCGAAGACGATGTCGTTGCCGGGCTGGTCCTCGGCGTCGCACGGATAAGTCACCGAGCTTTCTTGCTCGAGCCGCTCCCAGGTGATGTTGTCGAGCGACGGCATCGCCAATTTCATTTCTGCGAATACGTCACGCGGATGGGTGTAGGACCAGTCGAGCCCGATGCGGCGGGCAATCTCCTGGATGATCCACCAATCGAGCCGCGCATTGCCGGGCATTGGCAATGCGGCGCGGCCCATCTGCACTTGCCGATTGGTATTCGAGACGGTGCCTTCCTTCTCCGGCCAGGCGGAGGCCGGCAGAACAACATCGGCGTATTTGGCGGTCTCGGTCAGAAACAGATCTTGAACGACCAGATGTTCGAGTTTGGCGAGCGCCTCGCGTGCATGGTCAACATCGGGGTCCGACATCGCCGGGTTCTCGCCCATGATGTACATGCCCTTGATCTCGTCGCGATGCACCGCGTCCATAATTTCGACGACGGTCAGCCCGCGCTGCTCGTCGAGCGGGGTGTGCCACAGCGCCTCGAATTTTGCCCGCACCGCGGGGTCGTCGACGGCTTGGTAATCGGGATACACCATCGGAATGAGGCCGGCATCGGAAGCGCCCTGGACGTTGTTCTGGCCGCGCAGAGGATGGAGGCCGGTGCCAGGCCTGCCGATCTGCCCGGTGACGAGCGCCAGCGCGATCAGGCATCGCGCATTGTCGGTGCCGTGGACATGCTGCGAGATGCCCATTCCCCAGAAGATGATCGCCGCCTCGGCGCGTGCGTAAGTCCGCGCGATATCGCGCAACGTCGCTGCCTCTACGCCGCAGATCTCCGCCATCTTTTCGGGTGAGTAGTCCCGCACATGCTCGCGGAGCTTCGCGAAATCCTCGGTGTGCGCCTGCACATACTGCCGGTCGTACAGCCCTTCCTCGATTATCGTGTGCAGCAGCGCGTTCAGCATCGCGACATCGCGCGCCGGCTTGAAGCGCAGCATGTGCGTCGCGTATCGCGCCATCACCTGACCGCGCGGATCCATCACGATCAATTTGGCGCCGCGCTTGGCCGCCTGCTTGAAAAAGGTCGCCGCGACGGGGTGGTTGTCGGTCGGCCGGGCTCCGATAATGATGATGACATCGGCGTCGGCGGCCGCCGTGAACGGGGCAGTGACCGCCCCCGAGCCGATCCCTTCCATCAAAGCCGCCACCGAGGACGCGTGGCATAGCCTCGTGCAGTGGTCGACATTGTTGCTGCCGAACCCGGTCCGCACGAGCTTTTGAAAGAGATAGGCCTCCTCGTTCGAGCCTTTGGCTGAGCCGAACCCGGCGAGCGCACGCTTTCCGTCGCGGTCGCGGATGCGCTTCAGTCCAGCCGCGGCGAGGTCGAGCGCCTCCTCCCAGTTCGCTTTGCGGAAATGCGTGAATGGATTCGCAGGATCGATATCGACATTGTGCTTCGCGACCCCTTCCTTGCGGATCAACGGTTCGGTCAGCCGATCGGGATGTGCGACGTAATCGAAGCCAAAACGGCCTTTGACGCACAGCCGGTTGTGGTTGGCCGGCCCATCCTTGCCCGCTACGGCGACGATGCGGTCATCGCGGATCTTGTAAGTGAGCTGACACCCCACTCCGCAATAGGGACAGACGCTGTCGACCTCGCGGTCGGGCGCGTTGGCATAGACGCCGTTGGTATCGACCAGGCTCGCCGGCATCAATGCCCCGGTCGGGCAGGCCTGCACACATTCGCCACAGGCGACGCAGGTGCTCGCGCCCATCGGGTCGTCGAAATCGAAGAT
>JAFASL010000834.1 GCA_019244535.1 Alphaproteobacteria bacterium | reverse complement strand
AGGGCGCATACCGCGCAGATCAGCGCAACTTTCCAATTTTCGAAATACAGCATTTCGTAAGTTTCTCACTCGATCGGCGCGAGCAAGCCCTCACTCGTGTCGCCGCGAGCGGTCACTTCTCACTCCTTTGTCCCGACCTTCGCGCGCGCCTCCGTCTTCTGCTTCGCGGCCTCGCGCGTGGCGGCTGGATCCGGTTTGGCAAGTACGGTGGTGATCGTGCTGCGCATAACGCGGACCCGCACATTATCGGCAATGTCGACCGTGACTTCCTCGGGGTTGTCGACCCGCGCGACGGTTCCGATGATCCCCCCGCCGGTTACGACTCGATCGCCGCGCCGCAACGCGTCGAGCATCGTCTTGTGGTCCTTGGTCTTGCGCTGCTGAGGGCGAATCAGAAGAAAATAGAAGACGACGAAAATGAGTATGAGCGGCAGAAACTGGATGAGCGCATTCTGATCAAATATGCCGGTCGTTTGGGCATAAGCAGTGGAAATCCACATTGGAATGCGAGCCTCAACATCACGTGCCGCGTCGGTGGGCGGGCGGCGTCGCCGTCACCGACATATGGTGCCGGTGCGCGGCAGACCAATTGGTATCCGATGCCCGGTTAAAGGGCAACGCCAAGGCGGTTCCGTGGTTCTCGGCCGCCATGCTAGCTTCCGGCCGCCCGTTGACCCAGAGGCCTAGAATTGCCGAAGACCGACCCGGATTTGTTGCCCCTCCTCAACCGGATCGCCAATGCGCTGGAGCGATTGGCTCCTGCGATGGCGCCTCCGAACGATCTCGACGCCAGCGACGCCTTCGTGTGGCACGCAGACCGCGGCTGGCTGGAGCCGGTTTACCAGGTCAATCGGGTCGAGATCGAGCTGTTGCGTGGGATCGACCGGGTCCGCGATATTCTGCTCGACAACACTGAACGATTTGCCGCAGGGCTGCCGGCCAACAACGTGTTGTTATGGGGCGCCCGCGGCACCGGCAAGAGTTCGCTCATAAAGGCGGCCCACGCCGCCGTTAACAAGAAACGCCCCCACGCCCTCGGCCTCGTCGAGATCCATCGCGAAGACATCCCGACCCTTCCGTCGCTGTTGTCTCTGTTGCGGCGCACTGCGCGCCGCTGTTTGTTATTTTGCGACGATCTGTCCTTCGACCAGCACGACACGAGCTACAAATCGCTGAAAGCCGTGCTCGAAGGCGGAATCGAGGGCAGACCGGCCAACGTCGTCCTGTATGCAACCTCGAACCGCCGCCATCTGATGCCGCGCGACATGATCGAGAACGAGCGGTCCACCGCCATCAACCCGGCGGAAGCAGTCGAAGAACGGGTCTCAATGTCGGACCGGTTCGGCCTTTGGCTCGGCTTCCACAGTTTGGACCAAGATACCTATCACGCAATCGTCCGCGGCTACGCCGAACGGTACGGCCTCGATCTGCCAGCCGGTCAGCTCAGGGCTGAAGCCGGCGAGTGGTCGATCACCCGCGGGTCGCGCTCGGGTCGCGTCGCCTGGCAATTCATTCAGGATCTGGCCGGCCGGCTCGGCAAGCCGCTTGCTTAAATCGGCTACCGGAAATGCGGCATTACCTCGTTCCCGAAGCGTGGCCCGGAGGCGGCCCTTGAGCGGAGAGGGCGGATTTCTCAGCCCGATATCGAACCTCTCATAACGGCGGTCGGCGAAGGGGTTAGAAACTCGCGCGGATCAACGGCGCGTTGGCCGCGGCGGAGTTCGAAATGCAGCTGGGGCTCGCTGACATTGCCGGTCGAACCGACGCGCGCGATTACCTGGCCACGCGTAACCTTTTCGCCGCGCTTGACCAGAATTTGATCGCAATGGGCGTACGCCGAGATCCAGCCATTGGCATGTTTGACGAGAATGAGATTGCCATAGCCGCGCAACTCGTTGCCGGTATAGGCGACGATCCCGCCGTCGACGGCTTCCACCGCAGTACCACGTGGGGCGGCGATGTTGATGCCGTCATTATGTGAGCCGTCCGATCTGGTGCCATAGGTCGCGACAACATGGCCGCGAACCGGCCAGAGAAACGCGCTACCGGCAGCGGCCGGCGGCGCCGCGGCTCTACCGGAATCCGGCGCCGCTTCGGGGACGGTCTGAACCGGCGCCGGCGCCGCCACCGTGGGGACCGGCTTGGCTTCGGGGGTCAAGGGCGCGGCCGACACGGGCGGCTGATCCGGCGCGGCCGGCGGAGGCGGATTGGGCGCTCCCGGGGGCGCAGCATCGGGGAGCCTCGAAGGCGGCAACGCCGCAACCGAGGTAGGCGCGCGCGGCGGGCCGGCTCCCGGTATTATCAGCCTTCGGCCGGTTTGAATGCGATAAGGCGGCGCCAGGGCGTTTGCCTCGGCGATCACCCGCATTGGGATGTGATAGCTATGGGCGATTTCGGAAAGGGTCTGCCCGCGCTGGACCGTAATCATCTCAGACACGCGCTCCGCCGGCGCTGCTCCGGCAATTACCGGCGCCGGCGCTTCCACCCCCGGAGCGCAGGCGGCGAGGCCACAACCAAGCAACACGACCCAAGACGCGGGGCCGATGCCCCGACGCGCGCCAATAGGATTTCTCATAGTCCCCTGCCCGCCCCCCCGACGCGCAAGAATATCGTCTATTTGGTACGCGACGCCCGATTCATGTCAAGCTCTGGTCCAACCGGCTTTTGGGCAGACCGGCGACGAGCGGCACAAACCGAACCAGACCGAGATCCTCAGTTTCAAACCGGTCGACCAGGCGACGGATGCGCATCAGATGCTGATCGCGGTGATCCTCGCCGATCGGGACAATCAGAATACCGCCGGGACCGAGCCCGTCGGCTAGCGTCGATGGCACTTCCGGTGCTGCAGCTGTCACGAGCACTCGCTCGTACGGCGCATGCTCGGGCCAACCTTTTGTGCCGTCGCCGAATCGACACACGATGTTGTGCAGGCGTACCTCCTGAAAGCGGCGCTCGGCCTCACGCAGCAGCTCGCGATGGCGTTCGATTGTAAAAACGCGCCGACAGAGAGCCGCCAGAACCGCGGTCTGGTATCCGGAACCGGTGCCGATCTCGAGCACATGCTGGCGGGTGCCTACTTCGAGCTTCTCAGTCATCAGCGCCACGACATAAGGCTGGCTTACCGTTTGGCCGTTCCCGATCGGCAAGGCCATATTCTCATAAGCCTGATCCTCGAACGATGCCGGGACGAATTTCTCCCGCGGGATCTTTTCGATTGCGCCGAGCACCCGAGTGTCGGCGATCCCGGCACGCCGCAACTCCATGAGCAGGCGCAGTTTCTTTTGGATCAGACCCGGTTCGGTGGGAGCGGCTTGTCCAGCGGTCACCGGAAAACCTTTTTCAGCAAAGCGAGCACGGGAACATTCGTCAGGTTGAGGTAGATCGGGGTCACCGAAACCTGCCTGTCGTTCATCGCTGCCAAATCGGTGCCGGGCTCGCCGACCCCATCTTCGCGGACTGGGCCGATCCAGTAGTAGGGTTTGCCACGCGGATCGAGGCGCTCGGTTAGGTTGTCAGCGATTGTGCGCTTGCCTTGGCTGGTCACGGCAACCCCGCGGACATGCTCGGGCGGCGCGGCGGGAAAGTTCACATTCATCAAGGTGTGCTCGGGCCAGGGCAGGCGGGTCAGTTGCCTGATCACGCCAGGCGCGAATTTCGCCGCGGTGTTCCACGGCACCGCCTCGCCGTCGATGAAATGTTGGCTCAGTGCGATGGCCGGAATGTCGAGCAGCGTCGCTTCCATCGCCGCCGCCACGGTCCCCGAATAAGTCAGATCCTCGCCGACATTGCCGCCGCCGTTGATCCCGGACAGGACGAGATCCGGGCGGTGATCGCGCAGCAAATGTTTTACTGCCAACATTACGCAATCGGTCGGTGTTCCATCGACCGCGTAACGCCGCTCGCTCAGCTCCGATATCCGTAACGGACGCCTAGTCGTCAGCGAGTGGCTGGCGGCGCTCTGCTCTTGCTCGGGCGCGACGATCCAGACGTCCGGCGACAGGTCGCGCGCGATCTCCTCCAAAAGCTTGATGCCGGGTGACCCGATCCCGTCGTCGTTGGTGACGAGAATGCGCGCTTTGGAAAGCTCGATATGCCCGTCAGCCATCGGGCTCGATGACCTCCTGTCCTCCCATGTAGGGCTGCAACAGGGGCGGAAGCGCCACCGTGCCGTTGTGCCGCTGAAAATTCTCGAGGATTGCGATCAGCGTCCGTCCGATCGCCAGACCCGAACCGTTGAGGGTATGTACCGGCAGCGTGCCTTTCCCTTTGACGGGTCGGTAGCGTGCCTTCATGCGCAAAGCTTGGAACGCGCCGCAATTCGAGCAGCTGGATATCTCCCGGTAGGCGCCCTGCCCCGGAAGCCAGACCTCGATATCGTAGGTCTTCTGCGAGGCAAAACCCATGTCACCGGTTGACAGCAGCACGACCCGGTAGGCGAGGCCGAGGCGTTTCAATACTTCCTCGGCGCAGGCGGTCATCCGCTCATGCTCAGCGGCCGAGTCTTCCGGCCGCGCAATCGAAACGAGCTCAACCTTTTCGAATTGATGCTGGCGAATCATCCCGCGGGTGTCCTTGCCCGCCGAGCCGGCTTCCGACCGAAAACACGGCGTCCAGGCGGTATAGCGCAGCGGCAATGCGCTTTCCTCGAGTAATTCTCCCGCCACCAAATTGGTGAGCGGCACCTCCGCCGTCGGGATGAGCCAATAACCGTCAGTAGTCCGGAACAGATCCTCGGCAAACTTCGGCAGCTGACTCGTCCCGAAGACTGCGTCGTCCCGGACCAGCAGCGGTGGAGATACCTCGGTATAGCCGAATTCGGTCGTATGGAGATCCAGCATAAATTGACCGAGCGCCCGCTCGAGCCGAGCGAGCGCCCCGCGCAGCACGACGAATCGCGATCCGGACAATTTGCCGGCGCGCGCAAAATCCATCGTGCCAAGCCGCTCACCGACCGCCTCGTGCGACAACGGCGCGAAGTCGAAACGCGGCGGATCGCCATGATGGCGCAGCACCCGATTGGCGGTCTCGTCCGGCCCGTCCGGGACCTCTTCGGCAGGCAGGTTCGGCAGACTTGCCAGGATCTCGTCAATCCGGGCACGCAATTCTGCCGCCTCGGCACCGGCTCTGGCTTCGGCTTCCCTGTCCTCGGTCGTCTGGCGGAGCAGCGGCGTTATGTCCTCGCCTCGCTTTTTGGCGGCGCCGATCTCCCGGGCAGCGCGGTTGCGTCGCGCCTGTGCCTCCTGCACTTGCGTTTCGGCTACGCGCCACGACCGATCGAGCGCCAAGATCTGGTCGGCGCCCCGCGGCAGGCCGCGGCGCGTCAGACCGCGATCGAATTCTTCCGGATGCTCACGAATCCATCTGAGGTCGTGCATCGAAAGGCGTCATGCCCGGGCTTGACCCGGGCATCTCCTAGATCGCCGGGTCAAGCCCGGCGATGACGAAAGGGCAGTGGCAATAAGCATGGTCCCCGGATATAGAGGGCCGTACGCGTCTCGTCTATCCGGCTCGCGTTCTTCAGGTTCCGGCGGCGGGCCGTCCCTTGCCGACGAGTTCTGCCTCTTCCTCAGCCTCGCGCTTGGCGCGGGCCTTCTCGACCATGCGACAGGAGATAATCGAGGCCTCAAACAGAATGATCAGCGGGATGGCGAGGCTCGTCTGACTTACAACATCGGGCGGGGTCAGCACCGCCGCCACGACAAACATGATCACGATCGCGTAGCGGCGTTTTGAGGCGAGCCCGGCGGAGGTGACGAGCCCAACCCGCGCCATCAGGGTCAGCAAGACCGGCAATTGAAACGCGACGCCAAACGCAAACAGCAGCGTCATCACGAGCGACAGGTATTCGTTGACCTTTGCCTCAAGAACGATCGGCAGTCCGCCATCCGCCGCAGCGGGCGTCTCGAAGCTGACAAAGAACCGCCAGGCCACCGGGATCACGACAAAATAGGCGAGTGCCGCTCCCATCGCGAACAAGACGGGCGTGGCAAACAGGTAGGGATAGAAGGCGCGCCGTTCGTTCTTGTAGAGGCCCGGAGCGACGAACTTCCAAATCTGGCTGGCGATGATCGGAAAGGCGAGGCACAACCCCGCCCAGAACGAGACTTTGACGTAGGTAAAGAAGGCTTCGGTTAGCCCGGTGAAGATCAGGTGCCGCCCGGTCTGCCCTTCGAAAATGACCGCCAGCGGGTGCACCAAAAATCCGTAGATGCGTTCCTTGAACTGGTAGCAGATCAAAAACGCAATCAGCAGCGCGCCGATCGACCACATCAGGCGATTGCGCAGCTCGATCAGGTGATCGAGGAGCGGCATCCTGCCTTCTTCGAGCTCGGCTTCCCTGTCGTCGTCCACAACCATCCCTAACGGGCGCTTAGTCGAAGCCGCTTCACGGCCGTGGCGGTAAGCCGTCCTGATGGGGCTCCGGCGCCGCGGCTATCGCCGCCGTCGGCTCGACCGTCTCGGTATTTGGTTTTTCTTCGGGGGGCTGCGGCGGGGGTTCAGGAGCCGGCGCGGCGGGCAGGTCGGCGTCGGAGAATTTCGGCAGCTCCGGAGGCTTCAGGCTTTCGGCGAGGCTGCCGGTGGGATCGATCGTCTGGCGAAACTCCTTGTCCAGATCGATCTCGGTGGCCTTCTTCAATTCCTGCCGCATTTCGTCGAGCTCCGCCTCGCGGATCATCTGCTCGACGCTGGTCTGAAACTCGCGAGACAAAGTGCGCGCCTTCCTTACCCAGAAGCCCGCGACGCGCAGCGCTTTCGGCAGGTCTTTCGGCCCAATGACGACAAGCGCGACGACCCCGATCAGCAACAGCTCGGACATGCCGAGGTCAAACAACATCGCGACGGCGTCCCACAGCGTCTTGGTCAGATCTTTGCAGCATGCGCTAGCGGAGCGATGATGTCAGATGGTCGTAATATGGGCAATAACGGGAGGCACACCACCCTGCCAACATTAGGGCTGGTTAGAGGTTTCCAGCTCGGCGCCGCTCACTTCCGCCCGCTCGGGCAGAGTGAGCGAATCAAGATCGAGAAGACCGGCTGTTCGTAGCTCTTCGAGGCCGGGGAGCTCATTCAAGCTGTCGAGCCCAAAATGGACGAGAAATTCCGGGGTGGTCACCCAAAGCAACGGCCGGCCGGGGCCCAACCGGCGGCCCCTGGGGCGAACCCAGCCGGCCCCCATCAGCGCGTCGATCGTTCCCTTGCCGAGAGCGACGCCCCGGATTTGCTCGATCTCGGCACGGGTTACCGGCTGATGGTAGGCAATCACCGCTAGGGTCTCGACCGCCGCCCTCGACAGCCTTCTGACAACGGGCCGTTCGATCCGCAATGTTGCCGCCAGATCGGGCGCGGTGCGGAACGCCCATCCGCCAGCCAGCCGCACGAGGTTGACGCCGCGTCCGGAATAGGCTTCGGCCAGTTCTTGCAACAGAGTGTTCACATCCGCCGAGTCGGCGAGGTGCCGCGCCAGAGCTCCCTCACCAATCGGCTCCGCGGCCGCGAACAGGAGCGCCTCGATCAGGCGCAATTGCTGAGCCCGGTCACTCAACTATCGGCCATCATATCGAGCGCGCTGGCCAGCGCGGGGCTACGGAGGTAGATCGGCCCAAAGGCGCGGTCTTGGCGAAGTTCGATGCTTCCGTTGCGCGCGAGTTCGAGCGTGGCGGCAAAGGTCGCGGCGAGCGCCGAGCGGCGAAACACCTCGCCCCTCAACTCCCTCGGCAAAAAGCTCGCAAGCTCGCGCCAATTCGGCACCCGCCCAATAAAACGCGCCAGTCTGCCTAGAGCGTCGTCCATCGAATAGAATTCAGCCGGCTCGATCGCCAGCACAGCGGTTTCTGCTCGGCGGCGGCCCTCTCCGTAGGCGCGCAAGAGGTCGTACAGAGCAAGCTCGTAGATCGCGACCGGCACGACCGCTACCCCTTCGGGTGCGCCGCGCAGGAACACATCTTGCCCGATCCGCGGAAGGGCCATCAGGCGCGCGCCGGCATTCTGCATCGCTTCGAGCAAGCGAAGGCGATGCTCCAGTTGCGCTGCGAGCTCGATTCCGCTCGGCTCGTCGTCCTGAGCCGGCTGGGGCAACAGCAGCCGCGACTTCAAATAGGCGAGCCAAGCGGCCATCACCAAATAATCGGCGGCAATCTCGAGATGGAGCGATTGCTGCTTCGAGATGAAGGCGAGGTACTGGTCGGCCAAGGCCAGGATCGAAATCTTGGTGAGGTCGACCTTCTGCTCGCGCGCCAGGGCAAGCAGCAGATCGATGGGCCCTTCATAGCCGTCCAGCTCCAGCACGAGTTGCTCGGGACGGCTAGCACCCTCTCCCGCAATGCGGGAGAGGGGGAGCCAAGCCCTGAGGGCTTGGTGGGTGAGGGCGGTGTCCGCGTCCCCAGTCACCCGCTTTGTCCGGTGATCGCGAGCACGAAGCGGATCAACGCTTCAGTCGGCGCGCCAATCAGCCAGGCAAGGATGTTGATGTCGTGACCGGTTTGCTCGCCGATATAGGGGATCACGAACAAGAACAGCAGCAGGATCAACATGCCGTAGCGTTCAAGCCGTGCCAGCGGCAGCGCCAAAGAATCCGGCAAGAGCCCGACCGCCACTCTCCCGCCGTCGAGCGGCGGCAGCGGCAACATGTTGAATACGCAAAGCACCGCGTTGATCTGGATGGAATGTACCAGATTTGCAGCAACCCAGTCGGCCGGGCTCGGAGACATGAAACCAACGCCGTAGAACAATAGCGATGAGGCAATCGCTAGAAGCACATTGGTGCCGGGTCCGGCCAGAGCGACCCACACCATGTCCCGCCGCGGTCGGTTGAGCCTCCGGAAATTGACCGGCACCGGTTTGGCGTAGCCAAAGAGGAAAGGCGAGCGCAGCAGGATCAGCATCGCCGGCAAGATGACTGTGCCGAAAGTGTCGACATGCTTGAACGGATTGAACGTGACGCGGCCCGCCCGCCACGCGGTATCGTCGCCGAAATGGTGGGCGACAAAGCCGTGCGCCGCCTCGTGAAAGGTCACGGCGAGCACGACAGGCAGCACCCAGGTGCTGGCCTGATAGATCATCGCAGCCATGCCGCCCGTCCCGTGCACTACTTCGCAACCTCCGCAACAGCCGCGCCCGCAAGGAGCGCGTCGAACTGCGCCTCAGCAGCGCCTCGATCAAAGCCGGTCTGCGCGGAACAGCGGCGTCTTGCTTCACCGCGGCGAAGCCGTGCGGCGGTGACCGGCGAAATCGGCCGCGCCATCGCGACTACTTCCGCCATCTCGCCGGGGTCTCCGTTGCAGTGCATGGCGAGGTCGCAGCCGGCGGCGAGCGCCTGCCGCGTCCGCTCCCCGAGCCCGCCGCCGAGCGCCCGCATCGACAGATCGTCCGAGATGAGAACGCCGTCGAAGCCGATATCTCCCCGGATCACGTCGGCGATTACGCGCTGAGACAGAGTCGCCGGAGCGGTCGGATCGATGGGCGAATAGACGATATGGGCAGTCATCGCCCACGGCATTGCCGCGAGCGCGCGAAACGGCGCGAAATCCGTGCGCGCCAATTCGTCATAGCCGGTCTCGACGAACGGGCGGGCATGGTGGCTGTCGACGCGCGCCCGGCCATGCCCGGGTATGTGCTTGAGGACGGGGAGCACTGCGCCTTCCAGCAATCCCGCGCACACTGCGCCGGCGAGGCGCGCGACCCGTTCCGGCTCGCTCCCATAAGCTCGGTCGCCAATTACCGGATCCGCCCCGGTTGCGGGGAGATCGAGCACCGGCAGACAATCGACGGTGATCCCGAGCCTTGCCAGGTCGTCGGCAACCAGCCGCGCCCCCAGCTGGGCCGCCGTTTCGGCCAGAGGATCCGGTAGCGAGGCTATCCGCGCCGGAGATGGGTAACCGCGCCAGTGTGGCGGCCGCAACCGCGCGACGCGACCGCCTTCCTGGTCGATCAAAACCGGTGCGTCATCACGGCCGACGCAGCGGCGTAGCGAGCCGACCAGATCGCGAACCTGATCGGGCGATCTGCAATTGCGCCGGAAAAGTATGAAGCCGACCGGATTGGCTTCGGTGAAGAAGTCCCACTCGAAGGCGGTAAGACGCTCACGGCCGCACCCCAGTATAACCGCGAGCGGCACCTTATCGGACAATGAAGCACCCGACGTTGCGCCGTTTCAGCTCACCGCAGAGCCGCTCCGCATCCGCGATCGGACCGCTCACGAGACGGTAAAGCGTGCCCTTGTCTTCGGACTCGGCACGCACAGGGGTGACCGAAATACTCCCGAGCAAATCCGGGTTCGCGCGCTTGATGCGATCCCACTCCTGACGCGCCGCTTCCTCGCTATGCACCGTGCCGAGCTGAACCTTAGACCCGCCCGGCTTTTGCAGGACGGCCGATTTCCCGGTCGACGGCGCAACCTGCCCAGGCTTGCCAGGAGCCTGCGCGGGCGGGCCCGGCGAGACATTTGCGGCGGCATTGAGCGCCGCCGATCCCGGGCGTGGCTGCGACGCATCACTCGCAGTGGCGGCAGTCGATGCTCCCGGGCGGGCCATCGGCTTTTCGGGCGGCGGCAGCAGATGCTCTACTGCCGCGCGTTTCTGCGTGTAGATCAGCTTGTCGCGGTCGGGCACTTCCATCCCGCCGGGGTTTTCGGGCTTGACTTTTGTCGGGCGCTCGTCGGCGCGGATCAGCGGCACGTCTGCGGCTGCCGTTAAGGCGCCTCCGTGCCGCAGCCCTTGGTGATAGGCAAACCACAAACCGCCGGCAAATACCGCAACGCTCAGCACCGCGACAACACCAATGAGCAAGCCGCGAAACCGCGGCCCGGCCCCCCGATCCCGCGGTTCGGCATAAAAGTCGGTTCCCGCGTCCGAGCCAGCTGACTCAAATTGATACGACATCCTCACATCTCCTGCGCCGGTTCGACGCCGAACACGGCGAGCCCCGAAGCGATGACGAGCGCGACGCCGCGAACCAGGGCCAGGCGCGCGCGGGTCAATTCCGCATCAGATGCAAGGATAAACCGCAGTGTCGCTTCGTCCTTTCCCTTGTTCCACAGCACGTGAAACTGCGCAGCCACTTCGTAGAGATAGAAGGCGATTCGGTGCGGCTCGTGCGTCTCGGCGGCGGCCTCGACCAGGCGCGGCCAGCCCGCGAGCTGACGAATCAGGGCGAGCTCGGAGGGATCCGCGAGCCGTTCGAGCGGCGCCTCGATCAGCCCTGCATCGGACAAATCATCCTTCGGAAATTGCTCCGCGGCGTGCCGCATTACCGAAGCGGCGCGGGCGTGGGCGTATTGCACATAAAAGACGGGATTGTCCTTTGATTGCTCGGTGACCTTCGCGAAATCGAAGTCCAGCGCCTGATCGTTTCGCCGCGTCAACATGATGAAGCGGAAGACGTCCTTGCCGACCTCTTCGACGACTTCGCGCAATGTGATAAATGTCCCAGCGCGCTTCGACATGCGAACGGGCACGCCCTTGTCGAACAAATTCACCAGCTGGCAGATCTTGACGTCGAGCGAGGCGGCGCCGTTGGTCAACGCCTGGATGGCGGCCTGCAAGCGCTTTACATAACCGCCATGGTCGGCGCCCCAGACATCGATCATGTTGTCGAAGCCGCGCCGGACCTTGTCGCGGTGGTATGCAATATCGGCCGCGAAATAAGTCCACGAGCCGTCCGACTTCTCCAGCGGCCGGTCGACCTCGTCGCCGAACGAGGTGGCGCGGAACAAGGTTTGCGGACGTGGCTCCCAATCATCCGGCAGCTTGCCTTTCGGCGGGTCCAGCACACCGGTATAGACGAGCCCCCGGCCGGCCAGGACCTGGATGCAGTCGTCGATCGCGCCGCGCTCGCTCAGGGCGCGCTCAGAAACGAAGAGATCGTGATGGACACCTAGCAGGGAGAGATCTTCACGAATCAGCCGCAACATTTGCTCGACGGCGAAATCGCGGACCGGAGCCAGCCATTCGATCTCAGGCCGGTGAAGCCATTTCGTTCCATCCCGCTCGGCGAGCGCGCGCCCGACTTCGGTGAGATACTCACCGGGATACAGGCCTTCGGGAATGGGTCCGATCGCTTCGCCCAAGGCTTCCCGATATCGCAGGTAGGCCGAGCGCGCGAGGACATCGACCTGTGCGCCAGCGTCGTTGATGTAATATTCGCGCTCAACGCGGAAACCGGCCTTGGCGAGGAGACCGGCCAGCGCGTCCCCGACCACCGCGCCACGGCCGTGGCCAACATGCATCGGACCTGTCGGATTGGCGGAGACGAACTCGACATTGACGCGCTCGCCGCCGCCAAGCGACGAATCACCAAACGCCGTGCCGGCCCGCAGAATGGCGCGGAGCTGCGCGTGCCAGGCTTCCGGAGCGAGCGTTACATTGATGAAGCCCGGCTTCGCTGGGGCGACGGTGAAGCCTGTTCCTCGATAATCGCCGCTGGCGAATTCCCGCCCGGCGAGCGCCGCGGCGATCCGCTCCGCGAGAGCCATCGGGTTCTGTCTAACCGCTCCAGCGAGCACCATCGCCGCGTTCGTGGCAAGGTCGCCATGGCTGGGATCGCGCGGCGGCTCAACCGCGATCCGATGAAGATCAAGCCCGGATGGAAGCTCGCCATTTGCCGAGAGATCCTCGATCGTGCGCAATAAGACGCGCTGAAAGTCGGCAAATACATTCGTCATCATTCGACAAATCATGCCCGGGCGTAGGTGTCGAACAAGCGGTGGTGCTCATCGAGTGCGAAGCGATCGGTCATGCCGGCGAGGTAATCGGCCGCAACCCGCGCGGTCCGCGGCTCGTCCGGGCCGGCAGCGAGGCTGCGCCATTCGCTAGGCAGGCATTGAGGCTCTGCGAGGTAAAGCGCGAAGAGGTCGTGGACGACCCGATGCGCCTTTGAACTCATCCGATTGACCCGGTAGTGGCGATACATCCGCTCGAACAGGAAATCTTTTAGAGCATGATTGTTGCGCTTCATTTCGTCAGAGAAGCCGGCGACCGGAACGTCCAGCGCCCTCACCTCATCGGCCGATTTGGGCGACCTTTGAGCCAGTCGCCGACGTGTCTCTTGGATCAAATCGCCGACCATCCGATCGATCAGCCGACGGATCGCTTCGTGAATGAGGCGCGGTTCCTCCAACGCCGGAAACCGCAACTCGACTTCGTGAAAAACCGGACCGACAAGCGGCACATCGGCGAGGTCGGCGACGGCAAATAACCCGGCGCGAAGTCCGTCGTCGATATCGTGGTTGTTGTAGGCGATGTCGTCGGCGAGCGCGGCGACTTGCGCCTCGGTACTCGGGAACATGTCGAGTGCGAGCGGGTGGCGTCCGTCATATTCGGCAATGCTCGGCGGCACCGGCCGGTCCGTTCCTGCGCCACGCAACGGGCCATTGTGCTTGACGGTGCCCTCGAGCGACTCCCAGGTCAGGTTCAGCCCGTCGAACTCGGCATAGCGCCGCTCCAGCCGGGTCAGAATGCGCAGTGTCTGGTCATTATGCGAAAAGCCGCCGAACCGCGCCATTGCAGCATCGAGCGCCTCTTCGCCGGCATGGCCAAAGGGCGTGTGGCCGAGGTCGTGCGCCAACGCCAGCGTCTCGGCCAAGTCCTCGTCGAGACCGAGCGCGCGGCCGATCGTGCGCGCGATTTGCGCGACTTCGAGGGTATGGGTCAGCCGCGTCCGGTAATGATCGCCCTCGTGATAGACGAAGACCTGCGTCTTATGGGTAAGCCGCCGGAACGCAGTCGAATGGATGATCCGGTCGCGGTCGCGCTGAAACGGGGACCGCATCGGATGCTCTGCTTCCGGATAGAGCCGCCCGCGGCTCTCCCCCGGCTTCGACGCGTAAGGCGCTAGGCCGTCAGGCCGGACCATGAGCGGTTATCTAGGCTCGCCCATCGGGTTATGAAAGAGCGCCGATAAATCGCTGCGGCATTCCGATTGGGGTCATCTTTGGTTAGGGTGGCGCAACTGCCGGGAGTGCCGCTATGGAGTATATTCGCGTCACCTTTGATCCGAGCGATATTCGGGACGTTATCGCCAGCGGCTACGCCATAGGCCCGACCGAGACCGAATTGGCGGTGCAACCAAACTATTATGTGATTTCGCTGTCCGGCGCCGGTTACACGCCGCCCTACTGGTACGGCGTGGTCAGCGGCACCGCGCCGGGTGACCCGCTGACCATCCCATTCAGCAAAATGTAGAGCGAGCGGGATGCGCGGGCGATTTCTACTACCATTGCTCATTCTGCTGACTGCAGGTTGCGCCAGCACCCATGTCGAGAACACGCCGTTGCCGGCGGGCGAGGGTAATCCGGACCGCCGCAGCATTGCGCCAGCAAGCCCGGACCGTCCGGTAGTTCTGATGACTTTTTCGGGCGGGGGCTCGCGCGCCGCAACGCTCGCTGAATCGGTGCTGCGCGAGATGTCGCAAACCAGGTACTCCGGTATCGACGGTCCGCATGTGCTCACCGAGGATATAAAGCTGATCTCTTCGGTCTCTGGAGGCAGCGTAACCGCGGCCTGGTTCGGGCTCCACCGCGGCCCAGGCCATTGGGACGGCGATCTCGACGGCCTGCGTACCGACTTCCTGACCCAGGACAATATGGCCGCATTGGAACTCGACGCCGTCAACCCGATCACCTGGTTCGGCCTGGTTACCGGGAGAATGACGCGCGTCGAGGCGGAGCAAGCGCTGTTCAACGAGCGACTCTACCATGATGCGACGCTCGCTGCACTCAACCAGCCGGGCAAGCCGTATATCGTGCTGAATGCGACGGACATGGCCGGTGGTCAGACCTTTGCGATGGTCCCGCGCCGCTTCGACGACGTTTGCTCGAAATACGATATCCTGCCTGTCGCGACGGCGGTTTCGGCGTCCGCAGCGTTTCCGATCCTGCTGACCCCGGTCGGCTTTCGGAACTATTCCGAGGACTGCCAGGGGCGGCTGCGCGACGGCGAGTGGATCAAGGTCGATCTGTCCAATCCCTACACGCCTTATCTGAACCTGGCCGAATACAGGGACGCCCGTTATTCCAATGATCTGCGGCATGGGCCAAACCCGTTCCGGCAGATCAATTACCTGAACTTCCTCGACGGCGGGCTCGCCGACAATCTCGGCACCCAGTCGCTGCGGTCGGCATTGATCGCGAGTTACGACGACGCCCAGGTTTTGCACGCGATCAATGAGGGCAAGATCCGGCGGCTCGTGGTTATTGTCGTCAATGCCCGTTCCGACCCGCCGAACAAGCTTTACCAGCAGCCGCAGCAGCCGGGGGTCGTCACCCAGATCCAAGCGGTGACGTCCGTGCCGATTGATGCCAATACGGCGAATTCGCAGACTGCGCTATCGGCTCTGCTCACCGAATTCGCGCAGGCTGCGGCTGGCGCCGGCAATCAAGCTAAATTCGGCGGCATGCAGGTTTATGGGATCACTGTCGATTACGACCAGATACCGGCCGACACGCCGGCGCACCGGGCATTGCGCGACGCTGCCAAAGACGTGCCGACCGCCTGGACTCTGACCGGCCCGCAATTGCAGGTCACCGAGGAGGCGGGCCGTTTCCTGCTGCGCCGCAATCCTTGCTACCGCGCGCTGTTGGCCGACCTTCGCGCTGCCCAGGGGTTCATGGCAGGGGAAGACAAGGCGCTGACTATCCCATGCACGACGAAAGTCGATATCCCGAAACGCGCCGGGCCGGTTCCCTCCAGCTGAGCCTGAGTTAGATCGCGCGCAAGCGCGCAGTGGCGGCGTCGTCTAGGGTGCCGTCCGCAGTGACTGCGACGCGGTAGCTGTCCGCGGCCGCTTCACGCGAAATCAGCCCGTCGGCCACATCCGCCGCGACTTGCTCGGGATTGCGCGCGTCGGGCTTGCCAAACCCGCCGCCGCCAGGCGTTTCGAGCCGGATGAAATCGCCACCGGGCACGCTTTGCCGGCCCTTGGGGCCGATCGGCTTGCCCGAGACCAAGGTGACCCGGCCGGGGGCGCCGCCCGACCCGCCGTCGCGGCCACGCGCCGGGTTGGAGATCCGCTCGAAATTGCACAGCATCGCGATCGGCGTGCCGTCGGCGCCGCCCAATTCGATGACCTGGCCGAGACCGCCGCGAAACTCCCCGACGCCGCCCGACCCGTCGCGGAACTCGCGGCGGCGGAACAATACCGGCGCGATCACCTCGGTCGCCTCTACCGGGATCGTGCGCACGCCCGATGGGAAGGCGGTCACATCGAGCCCGTCCTTGCCCGGCCTGGCGCCTGCGCCGCCGCAATGGAAAATCGCGGTGCTGAACGGCTTGATGTCGGGAGGCGCCCTCCCTTCCTCCGCACCCAATTCGTCGAGCACGTCGGCGCCGCCATAGATCTGCGGGATCCACAAGGACGACGCGCCCTCCGCCGGCACGCCGTCTTCCATGATCTGGTGCAGACAGCCGAAGACGACATCGGGCAGCATATGTCCGACCGTGTGCCGCGCGGCGACAGCGCGCGGCCGCTTCGCGTTGAGCAGGCACCCTTCCGGGGCGCTGACCGTGATCGGCGCTAATGATCCGGCATTGTTGGGCACCTCGGGTGCGACGATGCACTTGACGCCGAAGGCGGTGTAGGCGGTCGTGTAATTGAGGACGACATTGATGCCAAAGGCGCTCGCCGGCGATGTCTCGGCATAATCGACATGGATCCCGTCCGCGCCGATCGTCATCTCGGCAGCGAGAGTCAGCGGCCGGTCATAGCCGTCCATCGTCACGCTGTTGCGGTAAGAGCCCTTCTTCAGCTTGCCGATCGCCTCGATCGTCGCCTGCCGCGAAGTTTCGATGATGTGCTCGCCGAGCCGGTCGAGGTTCGTTATGCCGAACTCCTCCATCATCTCGACGAGCCGCCGGCTCCCCTCGTCGTTGCACGCGGCGAGCGCATAGACGTCGCCCTCGACCTGCAACGGCTCGCGGACATTGGCGCGGATCACGCGCAGCAGGTCGTCGTTCATGCGGCCTTCGCGCGCCAATGCCATCAGCGGGATTGACAATCCCTCCTCATAGACCTGGCGCCCGTCGGGACCCATGCCGAGCCCGCCGATATCGACGACATGGACTGTGCTGGCGAAGAGCCCAACCGCCTCGCCGCGCAGAAAACTCGGGCTGACGACGGTAAGGTCGTGCAGATGCCCGCAGGTCAGCCAAGGGTCGTTGGTAATGTAATGGTCGCCCGGCCGCATTGTCTTCAGCGGGAAGGCGTCGAGGAAGTGCTTGACCGCCGCCGCCATCGAATTGACGTGACCCGGCGTGCCGGTGACCGCCTGCGCCAGCATGTTGCCGTCGCGGTCGAACACCCCCGCCGACAGGTCGCCGGCCTCCCGCACCGTCGTCGAGAACGCGGTGCGCACCAAGGTCTGCGCCTGCTCCTCGACGACCGCGATCAAGCGGCTCCACATGATCTGCATATGGATTTGCGACAGCGCGGTATTGGGTCTGCCGAGCATTACCGTCTCTCCTTCCGGTGCGAGGCATTTTGGTGCGGCGCGCCTCGGTCCGCAATATCGGCGACCATCGTCCACAACCTTCCCGTGTACGTTGCAATCAATTTGCTGTTATCTGCAGCGAATCTACAGCCAAACTCGCGCTCAGGTTGGGGCATCGTGCGGTCGGGTTAGAACCTTACAAAAGCAATGCGGCGATTTTGCGGGCCGCGGCTAATGCGCAATGGCTTCGAGGGCGAGGCCCCGCGTGCGGGGGCCAAAGCCGCCGATCGTCGCCACCACGACAGCCATCGCAAACGCGATAAACGCAAACACCGCATTGACCCCGCCCAGATTGAGCAGAAACGCGACGACGAGCCCCGACAGCGCCGCTGACAGCCGGCTCCAGGAATAGACAAAGCCAATCGCTCGCGAGCGGATGCGGGTCGGGAACAGCTCCGACTGATAGCTGTGAAAGCTGAACGACATCAGATTGTTGCACAACGTCACGAGCACACCCAGCAGGATCAGTGCGGCCGGCGCTTCGCTGTTGGCGAACAGCATGCCGAAGACGCCGATTCCAACCGCGCCCAGGCAGATCTGCCATTTGCGCTCGATCCGGTCGGCGATCAGGGTGCCGACCAATGGCCCCACCGGATTGGCGACGGCGATGATGAAAGCGTATTCGAGGCTGGTGGTGATATTGATGCCCTTGGCGATCAGCAATGTCGGGACCCAGGCGGCAAAGCCGTAATACCCGAAGGTCTGGAAGAAATTGAACACCGACATCAGGATTGCCCGCCGGTCGGAAGGCGGCTGCCAGATCTCGGCAAACGTCCCCTCGCCCGCCTCCTCGCGCTGCGGCGGGCCAGGCGGCGGCAGCCGTGCGCCGCTTTCCATCATGACCCGGTCCTCGATGTTGGAGACGACCCGCTCGGCATCCGCCAGGCGTCCGTGGCGAGCAAGCCAGCGCGGCGACTCGGGCAGTGACAGGCGAATGAACCAGATGAAAATTGCGCCGGCCGAGCCGATCAATACGACCCACCGCCAGCCGTCGAGCCCGAGCGGCATCTGCGGCACGAGCAGCCAGGCGAGAAAGGCGACGAGCGGCACCGCGAGAAACTGCAGAAACTGGTTATAGGCGTAAGCGCGGCCGCGATAGCCGGCGGGCACCAGCTCGGAGACATAGGTGTCGATCGTCACAAGCTCGATGCCAATGCCGACCCCGGCAATAAAGCGCCACAGATCCACGCCAAAGCCGGAAGTCTGGAACGCCATGATCGCAGTCGTGACGAGTACCAGATCAATGAAAACGTGAAGACCGTCCGCCTGCCATAGCGGTCCGCGAAGTGGCCGAGAAAGATCGCCCCGACAAACAACCCGGCGAACATCGCAAAGACAAAGGTGCCGACCCCCGCCACCCCGTAAGGCGCGAGCACGCTGAAGGGCCCCAGCGATTCCCGCGTGAAATAGCCGGCCTTGACGAGCCCCGGCGCGATATAGGCGGTGAGGAACAGGTCATAGAACTCGAACGCGCCGCCGAGCGAAATCAAGGTGACGAGCACCCAGATGTGCCGCGTCATCGGCAGCCGATCGAGCCGTGCAGCGAGTTCCCCCGCACTTGCGATGGCCATGGCGTTTCCTCCCCGTCCTATCCCGGTCGCGACGCGCCACCTACGCTACGGCATTCTGCTGCCGCGCGCCAAACCCGCAATGATCCTCCGGCCGATAAAACCCGAGATAGACTGGCCTCGCGCCGTTTGCAAACTATGATCCCATGTGCTATAGTTTTTAGTGTTAGCTGGTGCGGATCTTCAAAACCAGATGGCTGGTTCGGTATGCTCGACGGCAACGGATCGGCGATGCCAGTTTGAGGGAGGCAATCGAGCGCGCCGGTCGCGGCCTGATCGACGCCGATCTCGGCGGCGGAATTATTAAGCAACGGGTCGCGCGCGCCGGCCAAGGCCGCTCCGGCGGCCACCGGATGCTGGTCGCCTATCGGGCGGGCAGCCGCGCAGTGTTCCTCTACGCGTTCGCCAAGAACGAGCGCGACAACATCGACCCCGACGAGCTGCTGACGTTGCGCGAGATCGGGGCAGCATGGCTCGCGGCGGACGCGCAACGTATTACCGATGCCATAGGGCAAGGGATTTTGCAGGAGGTGGTCAATGAGGACCAAGAAACCTAGCCGCCTTACCAAGGCGCTCATCGAAACGGCCGATGACATGCGCCGCGCCGGGGTAATGGATGCCGCCACCCACGCCAAGATCACGCTCCGTCATCTCGGCGACAAGGCCGATGTCGCCGCCGAGCCGATCAGCGGCCCCGAAATCCGCAGGCTGCGCGAAGACGCCCACCTGAGCCAAGCGGTCTTTGCCCGCTATCTCAACCTCACGGTCGGCTATGTGTCACAGTTGGAGCGGGGCGCCAAGCGGCCGAGCGGTCCCGCGCTCGTTTTGCTCAATGTCATCCGCCGCAAAGGAATCGGAGTGATTTTCTAGACGCTGCTGCGTCGAACCGAGCATCCTGACGATCACCCGTCTGCCAAACGACGATCCGGAGGCCGCCACCCTCTCCTGAGGTGTAGAT
>JAFASL010000631.1 GCA_019244535.1 Alphaproteobacteria bacterium | reverse complement strand
GCCCGACGACCTCACCGCGCTGAAGCACATCATTGCCACGATGGCGCAGGATGCGCTTGTCGCCCAAGCCGAGATCGCCCGGCTGAAATTCCAGTTGGCGCGATATCGACGGGCCGAGTTCGGCCGGTCCTCGGAGAAGCTGGCGCGCGAGGCTGAGCAGCTCGAGCTGGCGCTCGAGGCGCTGGAAACCGACCAGGCGGAGCGACTGGTGACGGCATCGCCGGCGGTCGCTGCAGCTGTCGAGACCGCGGCCGAAGCGCAGAAGCCGGCGCGGCGCCGATTGCCGGAACATCTGCCGAGAAAGGATCGGCGCCATCCGGCACCGTGCACTTGTCCTGGCTGCGGCGGCGCGCTGCGCAAGATCGCCGATGAGGTAAGCGAGACCCTCGATTACATACCGGGCCGGTTCAAAAGCCTGCCCCTGCGAAAGCGGGGGTCGTCCGGCACATTCGCGAGAAGCTGTCGTGCCGGGCTTGCGACACTGTGGTGGCGGCGCCGCCGCCCGATCACGCGATCGCCCGCGGCCGCGCCGGAGCAGGGCTGCTTGCCCATATCGTCGTGTCGAAATATGACGATCACCGTGTGTCCCGAACACACCAACAGCGATGGAGGTGTGGAGCTGTGTAGGAGATGAGGGGAGGCCCCTCGGGGCCGACAATCAGGAGTTGGCTCCAAACCACCGCGAGCTGCTGTCGTCAAGAGCGATGGTGGTGAGCGTCGCGGAAAAGGCGGGACAAGATCCCGTCAGGTAAGGTCCAGGGAGGCGAGCGAAAGCGAACCGTCGATGAACTGCCGAAATCGTATTGTTGGGGTCAGAACCAGGAGTGGTGGTCATCCTGGGATAAGTCGGAGCGGAGACCTGAAGCCCGGCTCCGGCGGCGCCCGGCTCGAAGGCGGCGCGAACCTGGATCAGGCTCTTGCATGGAACGGGAGAACCTGTCGCTCCGATGCTAAGGGAGGAGATCGAGCGGGCGATCCCCGTGAGATCGCGAGTACCGAGGCGGAGCACAGGGGCAGAACAGCCCGTAGTAGGGATGAAGGCGCTGTAATGGCGCTGGACCAAAGGGGCTGTGGTGTTCCGCTTTGGCAGGCGGCCAACCGATGACGGGAGGAGCCGCATGACCAAGGCAAAGCCATTCGACATTCCGAAGCGGCAAATCTGGGAAGCCTTCAAACGAGTGAAGGCCAACCAGGGAGCGGCTGGAGTGGATGGGCAGTCGATCGAGGAGTTCGAGGTGCGGCTTGCCGACAACCTATACAAGCTCTGGAATCGGCTGTCGTCGGGCAGCTATATGCCGCCACCGGTGCGCCGCGTGGAGATCCCGAAGGCGAATGGCGGGACGCGGCCGTTGGGCATACCGACGGTCGCTGATCGCGTTGCCCAAGAGGTAGCCCGCCGATACCTGGAGCCGTTGCTGGAACCGCTGTTCCATCCGGACTCTTACGGCTGTCGGCCGGGGCGCTCGGCGATCGACGCGATCCGGTCTGCGCGCCAACGGTGTTGGCGTTACGATTGGGTCCTCGATATCGACATCAAAGGCTTCTTCGACAGCATCGACTGGGTACTGCTGCTCAAGGCGGTCCGTAAACACACCGATTGTCCCTGGGTACTGCTTTACATCGAACGTTGGCTTAAGGCACCGGCGATGCGGGACGACGGCATGCTTGTGCCGCGGGAACGAGGTACGCCGCAAGGAGGGGTCATCAGCCCACTCCTGGCTAATCTGTTCCTGCTTTACGCGTTCGATGTCTGGCTGAAGCGGGGGTTTCCAGGGGTGCCGTTCGGGCGGTACGCCGACGACATCATCTGCCACTGCCGGAGCGAGCGCGAGGCCCTGGCGCTGCGTCAGGTCCTGGAACGACGGTTCACCGAATGCGGGCTGGTACTCCATCCAGAGAAGACCAAAGTGGTCTATTGCAAGGACACCAATCGCAGAGGCGAGCACCCGATCTTGCAGTTCGACTTCCTCGGCTACACGTTCCGGCGCGGTTAGCAAAAATGGCGAGGTGGGCTGTATGGGGTGTCGTTTCTCCCGGCAGCCAGTCCCAAGGCTCTGAAGGCGATCCGTCAGGCGATCCGGGGATGGTCACTCCAGACCCGGAGCGCCAAAGCGCTGGACGATCTGGCGCGGATGTTCAACCCGTACCTCCGCGGCTGGATTAACTACCACAGTCAGTTCAACAAATCGGCGCTGTATGCGACCTTGCGTCGGATCGACGCTGTTCTCCTCCGGTGGGCAAGACGCAAGTTCAAGCGCCTGCGGCAACGGCCGAAAGGCGCTTGCGACTGGCTTGTGCCCGTGATCCGTTCATCGCCGGATCTTTTTGCCCACTGGCCGCTTCTGACGGTCAGGGGCCGAACACTAGGAGCCGTATGAGCCGAGAGGCTCACGTACGATTCTGGGAGTGCGCGGGGGTGAGACTCCTCCGCGCGACTCGCTCCTCAATCTCGGCTTGTTCTCCCGTGAATTGCAGTACACCTTGACTATTGTAGCTGACGTCCGCCATCGGATCATGCCCATTGCGCTTGAGTATGAGAGGACGCTCTTGATATTTTCTGTCGGCGATTTTTCCGTGCCAATAATGCACGGCGAGGCCCGGCACGAGGCCGACATCGCGATTGATCGCCGCCCTCGCGCGGATTGACCAACTGTCGATATACCGGTCGTAGCCAGGACTGAGGCCGCGGGGCTCGCCTGGCTGCCGCAATTCCAGCAAGGCTTCGGCCATATGATGGTCGGCGGCGCCGCCGATACATTTGTCCATCAGCCCACCAATCGCGTCCCACGCTTCTCGACGATAGGCCCAGGCGCCCCCCGGATAGCCATGCTGCTTGAGCAACAGCGTCGCAGGCGGATGCGAATCGTAGATGCTGCCCGGGGATTTTAGGCAATCTTCAGCTAATTCCTGCAGGTAGAGCCTCATAATACTGCTGATTTTGCTAACGTGCTGACCGGCAGGGCCAAGGAGTACAAGCTCGCTGGTGATTTGTACGATCTCGTGCAGTTGCAGTGCATGCAGCGTGCGGGTAGGCCAATCTGGGTCGACGATGTGAATGTCGCCATCAATGGTCGCCGCATATTCCCAGTCCGGAGTGTGCTGTGCGGCAAGCCCCAACAAATTCTCTCTGTGCCATAGCACATCTCGAGCACGAACGCGCACTCGGGTCACTCCACGACGGTCTTGTAGATCCCAGTCGCGTCGACCGTAGGAGCACTCGACTGTCGTGAGTGGCAGACCGAGCGCCAGAATGTGGTGTTCGAAGCGGTGGAAGTTTTCCAGCCGGGTCCGCCATCGCAGCGGGTTGGCATAACACGCGAAGACGTGCAATAGGTTCGCTCGCATGTCGCGGCCCCATAAAGCAGTTCTGCAAAGCGACGCGATATCGTGCGCCCACCGATCCTTCAGCCCAATCCAGGTGCAAGGCGGCCGAGACGGCGAACTCTGTCACTGTAACCTCGGCTGCGGGCTGGGTCTCGCTATTATCGGATGAGCGGCCTCAGCTCGCCGGTTGGATCAGGCTCGACGACAGAAGGGCGCCGCGATTCAACAAATTGGTCAGTAGGAGCTCAGCGTCCCAGCCCACCAATGAACAAGCGTCATTGGCAAAAGCGGAGGTCGTCGCGCTCGTTCTCGTAGTCCTCCATTGCTTGCAGAAGAACATTGTCCGCTGG
>JAFASL010000619.1 GCA_019244535.1 Alphaproteobacteria bacterium | reverse complement strand
GTGGGCCCAAATCGTCGCGAGTTCACTAGGCCTCAGCGCCAACCCGTCGCTGGCCGGCGGAACCGATTATGCGTATGGCGGAGCCCGGACCGGCACAACCTCCTCGGATGGCGCTCCCAGCGTTGAGGCGCAGGTCGGATCCTTCTTATCCCAATACGGCCCGATGATCCCGGGCAACGCGCTCTACGTGGTCGAAGGCGGGGGGGATAACGCTCGAGACGGACTCGACGACATAGCCAAATGTGACGATCCGGCCTGTATTATCAGGAGTATTCTATCAACTGCTGTGAGTTATGCTGTAGACATCTACACCATCGACGCCGAGCTCGAAGCCGCAGGCGCCAAAAATATTTTGGTCTGGAACGTTCCGGACCTCGGGAAGACGCCCGCGGTGCTCGCGGACGGCCCCCTGGCCTCGATACTGGGCACCACCGTCGCGTCCGCGATGAACCTGGCGCTATTGGGGGCGATCGGCGCGGACCCGGATGTCAAACTGTTCGATGACTTTGACCTCCTCGATGGGGTGATCGCCGATCCGGGCGCCTTCGGCTTGTCGAATGTGACCGACGCGTGCGCGCAGTTTCTTAACTGTGACCCGTCAGAATTTCTATTCTGGGACGGAATTCACCCGACCTCGGCGGCGGAGGCCATCATGAGCGACATGATTGACTCGCTGGTGGTGCCGGAACCCTCAACACTGGCGTTACTCGGTGTCGCTCTTCTCGGGCTCGGTTTCATGCGCTGGCGGTCCGCGCGTTCAGGCATTGCACCATAGAGCTATCCCTGAGGCTGTATGAGCGAGCAAGCGACTGTTCCATCCTGGAAAATTCGTCTGCGTTCCACGCTTCGTGACGCCTACGAGCCGGCGCCGGCCGAATTCATCGCGCGCCAACCGTACTATCCCTGGGTCGTCGTCGGAACGACGTGCATCGCCGCGTTCAACGGTCAGCTCGATGCCAGCATCGTTCAGCTGATGTTGCCGACGCTCGAGCACGAGTTTCTGGCTCGGTTGAGCGAAGTGAGCTGGGTCGCTATCGCCCACCAGCTCGCCTTTGCTTCGATGCTCCCGGTCTTCGCGAGGCTTGCCACGATTGCCGGTCGGAAGCTGATGTATTTGATCGGATTCGCGCTGTTTACGCTTGCCTCGGCCTTGTGCGGGCTGGCCTCGGATCTGGCCCAATTAATAGCTTTTCGCGCGCTGCTCGGCATGGCAGGGGCGATGCTGGGAGCCAACAGCATTGTCATTCTCGTCAAGGCCGCCGGTCCAAGTAGGCAAGGACGCGCGATGGGGATCTTTGCCGCAGCGCAAGCAGTCGGCGTCAGCATGGGACCCGTTGTCGGCGGTGTGCTACTGGCGGCACTCGGCTGGCGTTGGGTGTTCTGGGTCACTGTACCGTTCGCTTTGGCCGGAGCGGTCATCGGCTGGATGGTCCTTCCGCAAACGAGCGATCTCGGGTTTGACCGACGGTTCGACTGGCAAGGGGCGATATTGCTGATGCCGGGATTGACAGCGCTGCTCTTGACGATCACTCAAAGCCATGCTTGGGGTCCGACCTCGCCGTCAGTCGTCGCGAGCACCGCCGCGGCTGCGGTTCTGCTGTCAATGTTCATACGACGCGAACGCCGGACACCCAAGCCGCTTATCGACCTCGATTTGTTTCGCATTACCCCTTTTGCCGGGGGCACCCTCGCGATCGTTTTGTCCTACGCCATGCTGTACGGCATGTTCTTTCTGATGTCGTTTGCCTTGGTGCGTGGGTATCACGCTTCGCCGTTGGCGGCGGGACTGCGGCTCGCGATCATCCCCGTGGCGCTCGGTATCGTAGCGCCGTTTAGCGGTGCGCTCCACGAGCAACTGGGCGTGCGGATAGTGTTGCTCTGCGGAATGGGGGTCTGCACGGCGGCTCTGATCCTGCTATCGGTGGTATTGACCGGCACGGCGGACAGCGTGCCGCGCGTTATGGTCGCGCTGGCCGTGTTCGGCGCCGGGCTGGGCATGTTCATCGCGCCCAACAACAGTGCAACGATGAGTGCCGCCCCACCCGAACGTAGCGGTGAAGCAGGCGGTCTGCTCAATCTGATGCGGGTATTTGGTACCAGCATCGGTGTCGCTGCAGTTTCCTCTGTGCTGTCATGGCGGCTCGAGGCGCTGGCGGGGGTGGGTAACCGCACGCTGGCCGCGTCGGAAGAAGCCCTGCTCGGCGCCGTGAACGATGGGCTTTTATTGCTGGTCGGTTTCGCGATCGTAGCCGGTGTCACATCGGTGTTCCGGGCATCGCCACGCGCCCCCGCATTGAAAGCCGCCGCCTGAAGAAGAAGCCATTCGAGTCTTTTCGGGCCATCATAGGGACGAAATTCGATAAAGCCGGCTGAGACATGTCCCCCGGGGTTCAACGCGAGCAAGTGCCCATGGACGCGGAGATATTGCCCAAGTTGAATCGAATTGCTCGGGTTCTTCCTATTCTGCGATCGCTGCCCCTCTATGAGCGGAGGTGGTTCCGTGCCGACCTCATCGCCGGATTGACGCTTTGGGGGATCCTGGTTCCGGAGGGGCCTGGCCTATGCCGGATTGGCCGGCGCGCCGGTTCAGGCTGGCCTCTACACTCTTCTGGCCTCCCTCGTCGCCTATGCCGTTCTGGGGACAACGCGGCAAGCGGTCTCGGCCCCGACCTCGGGGTCCTCGATCATGATGGCCACAGTCGTCGCGCCGTTTCTCATAACCGACCCCGGCGAATTGGCCGAGCTGCTCGTCCTATTGGTCCTCGTCGTCGGGATCATTTTTCTGCTCTTCGGGCTGGTACGGCTCGGGTTCGTGATTGCGTTCATTTCGCATTCGGTCATGACCGGCTTTGTCTTCGGTCTGGCGATCTACATCGCCGTCAGCCAAGTTCCCAAGCTCTTTGGATTGTCTAGAGCTCATGGCGAGACCCTTTACCAGCTTTGGCATCTCGTCGGCCAACTGGGGGCGGCCAATTGGGTGACCTTCGCAATTGGGGCCGGGGGTCTGGCGCTCTTATACATCATTGAGACGCGCGCGCCACGCGCGCCCGGGCCGCTGATGATGATGGCCGCCGGAATCCTGGTGGTTTCCATCTTCCGACTTGCCGACGAACATGGCGTTCAGGTCGTCGGCGTCGTCCACCCCGGATTGCCTATTCTGAGCCCGCCGAAGGCGAATTTGGATGACATACTGGACCTGTTGCCGGGAGCCTTAGCCATCACCTTGTTCATCCTCTCGGAAGCCCTTGGCGTCGGGTACAGTCTCAGCAGCAAATACGAATACGACATCGACGCCAATCAGGAATTGATTGCGCTCGGCGTTTCCAATGTTGCCGCGGCTTGTTTGGGTGGGCTGGCGAGCGGCTGCAGTGTGTCATCGACAGCGGTCAACGACCGCGCGGGAGCCAAGAGCCAGGTCTCGGCGTTGGCGGCGGCAATCATGGTATTGATCACTGTGGTCGCGCTGATGCCGCTGTTCCACAACTTGCCGCAGGCGATATTGAGCGCCATTATCATCCATGCGGTTGCGCGGATGATGCGAATCGCTGAACTCAAACGCTTCTATCGGTTTCATCCTAGCGAGTTCGGACTCGCTCTGGTCGCGTTGCTCGGAGTGATTACCGTCGGGATACTGCCTGGCCTGGGTATCGCCGTCGTGCTCTCGCTGCTTCGGTTTATCTGGGGCGCCAGCCACCTGTCGCTCTCCCGCCTTGGCCCGGTGCCGGGCAAGGAGCATTCCTATCAAGTAATCGGGGACGCCCCCGACTCCATTCCCGGCCTCGAAATCCTCCGTCTCGATGGCCCATTGTTTTTCGCCAATGCACTTCGCTTCCGCAATGAGGTGCGCCTTCTGCTCTCCGGCGGCACCTCGCCTAAGGCCATTCTCGTCAATCTTCATGCCAATTTTGGAATCGATCTGGCGGCCATCGATACGCTTTTGGGCCTGGTCGCCGAGGCGGAAAAAACCAACACCGAGGTCCTGTTTGCGGAGCTGCAGGATCCGGTGCGGCAGATGTTCAGGCGCTCCGGGTTGCTGGACCGGGTCGGGGAGAACGGTCTGTTTGCAACGGTAGATGACGGGGTGCAGGATTATCTCGAGCGGCACCCGGCGGCCGGTCACACGAACGTTGCCGCTGCATCGGCATGAGCTACAGCGCTGTTCAATCACGTTGAACCGTTGAACTGCTAACAGCGATCGTCATTGCGAGCGCAGCGGAACAATCTCGACGCCGCGACTTCGAGATCGCCACGGCGCCTAACGGTGTCTCGCGATGACAGCAAGCCATTATTGTGCAGGTTGCCCGCATCAGTAACTTCTCCTCTCGCAGGGGTCGGCCCAACCCTATTGCCGCCCAAGCTGAGTCAATGCAGCGCGACAAGCCTGCCCCCGGCATCGCAGAG
>JAFASL010000612.1 GCA_019244535.1 Alphaproteobacteria bacterium | reverse complement strand
TGTAGCGCATATTGCGTAGCTGATCGACGCGTCGCATGCGGCGGGCGGCGGTCTCGGGATCGACCAGCCGTGCCGCGCCTTCGAGGAGGTTCGCCTGCTCGTGGTAGAAATGCATGATGCTGTGCCTCGGCTCGGCGCGCGCGCGTTCCTCGGTTTCAGCGATATAGGTCGGCGCCGAGACAAAGACCTGACCGTGGCCGCGATGGCCGGCCTCTCTCCAGGCGTCGTGATAAGTTTCGATCTGCTTGGCAAGATCGGACCAGGTCGTGTGCCTCACAGAGGCGAAGATTGGCACCCCGCGGCGGCCGATCGCCGGGAAGGTATCGGGTGTGCTGGCCGCTATTCGAATAGGCGGGGCCGGCTTCTGGAACGGCTTGGGCACGACTTCGACGTCTTTGAACCTGTGATAGCGCCCCTCGTATGAAAAGCTCGGCTTAGTCCAGGCTTGCCCGATGATGTCGAGAATTTCGCGAAACCGGTCGCGGCTCTCTGCATAGGAAACGCCATAAGCTTCATATGTCTGCGCGACGCCGCTGCGCCCGACCCCAAAGATCAGCCTGCCATGGCTCAGCTGGTCGACCGTCGCGGCCTCCTCGGCGAGCCGCAGCGGATGGCAGAGCGGCAGGACCTGGACTGCGATCCCGATCTTCATCCGGCGGGTGCGCGCCGCAATCGCGCTGGCGATGCTGAGCGGCGCCGACAACACTGAGCGCCGCGGCTCGAAATGAAGCTCGGCGAGCCACATGACGTCGAGCCCGAAGCGCTCGGCCGCATCGACCTGCTCCATCGCTTCATCGAACGCCTCGCTCTCGCTGCGGCCCGGAAGTGACGGAAACTCGTGAAACATGCCGAATTCCATGAGGCGCTTCTCCTGACCCGAACGACCCCGGACCCTAGCCAACCTCCCCACGGCAAGCCAAGTCTGAAGAGCAGGCTGCTTGCCGAGGGTCGTCGGTAACGCCGCGGTTGCGGTCGCTCCACAAGGGTGAGCGAGGCCCCACCCGCAGCCGTGGTTTGTTCACACCAAATGTGACCGTCCCAAGACACCCCTCGGGCCCGCTGCGATGCCATGTTTTTCGGAAGAGAGTACCGTAACATCAACAGCTTGAGCAGCAAGGGCGAGTTCAGAAAATTTTCGCTACGCGAAAACTGCGCTTCTCTGCCGGCCCAGTTTTCACCTGCTTTTCAACAGACTTACCCACAGGCCAGTTTTTGCGTGCTTACCCGCTGGAGATGATTCAAAGTGCAGCATCCAGCCGCCAACCGAGGGTTCCCCATGCCTCAAGAAGTCGTTTCCGAGCTCGCTCCGACAGGCGTCCTGCGCGCGGCAATCAATATGGGCAATTTTTTGCTGGTAACCGGACGCTCTCCATCGGGGGATCCCGAGGGTGTCGCGCCGGATATGGCGCGCGAAATCGCCTCGCACCTCGGCGTGCCGGTCAAATACGTCCCTTATGCGAGGCCGGGCGAGCTCGCGGATGCGGCCGGGACCGGTGTCTGGGATATCGGGTTGATCGGCGCCGAGCCGCAGCGCGCCGAGAAGATCGCTTTCACCCCCGCCTATGTCGAGATCGAGGCGACCTATCTTGTGCCCGCAGGGTCGCCGCTGAAGACGATAGCGGATGTCGACCGCTCCGGCATGCGCATCGCGGTGACTGCGCGCAGCGCCTACGACCTCTGGCTCGAGCGCAACATCAAACAGGCCCGTCTCGTGCGGTCGGAAGGCGGCGACGCTACATTCAAAAACTTTGTCGAGGACAAGCTCGACGCATTGGCCGGGCTGCGCCCAGGGCTGTCGGAGCTCGCCGCGAAACTGCCCGGCTCGCGCATCCTCGACGGCCAATTCACCGCCGTGCAGCAGGCGGTCGGGACGGCGCGGAACAACACCGCCGGTGCCAAGTTCCTGCATGACTTTGTCGAGGAGGCGAAGAAATCTGGGCTCGTCGCCCATCTGATCGAACGACACAAAGTCGTCGGCCGCCTCTCGGTTGCGGCTCCGGCCTAACAAACGGAGCACCGGGCATGACCGATGAACTCGCCTTTATGACGATCGCCGAGGCGTCGCGGCAGATCGCGCAAAAGCAGCTGTCTCCAGTGGAGCTGGTAACCGCGCTGATCCGGCGGACGGACGCGCTCGACCCGCAGCTCAACGCCTATCTGGTGCTCCTTGGCGACCGCGCACTCGAGCAGGCTCGCCACGCCGAGCAGGAGATCATGTCGGGCGGCCACCGCGGCCCGCTGCACGGCATCCCCTTCGCGCTAAAGGACATCTATGCGACGGCCGGCATCCGGACGACCGGTCATTCGCGGATCTGCTTCGACACGGTCCCTTCGGCCGATGCGACGACGGTGCGCAAGCTGTACGAGGCGGGCGCCGTCCTGACCGGCAAGCTCGCGACCCACGAATTCGCGCATGGCGGCCCGTCCTTCGACCTGCCTTGGCCGCCGGCGCGTAACCCGTGGCACCGCGAGCACTTCACGGGCGGCTCGTCGAGCGGCTCTGGCGCGGCGGTCGCAGCAGGGTTTGTGCCTGCCGCGCTCGGCTCCGATACCGGCGGCTCGATCCGTGGCCCCGCTGCATTGTGCGGCATCGTCGGGCTCAAACCGACCTACGGGCTCGTCAGCCGCTCAGGTGTGTACGCAAACTCGTACAGCTTCGACCATGCCGGCC
>JAFASL010000557.1 GCA_019244535.1 Alphaproteobacteria bacterium | reverse complement strand
GTCCTCGGGCTTGACGCCGTTGATTGCGAGGCCCGCATAAAGCCATTCGCGGATTTGCTGGATGCCGCGGTTGTAGTCGACCCAGGCGTTGAGAAAGTCGCGCCAGCGCTTGTCGGGTTCCATGCGCACGCCCATGCAGGTCGGCAATTGCACGCGCGGCTGGTGCAGCATCTGAAACTCGCCGCGCGCCGGGTTCTTTTTGACCGCGGTCAGCCCGAGATTGACCGCGAGGATCACGCAATCGGCCCGCCCCGTCTGCACCGCGAGAATGCAGTCGTCGCGCGCCTTCAACGCGATGATCGTCGCCTTTGGCGCAAAACGGCGCGCCGCGATCTCGTGCACCGAGCCGATATCGACCGCTACCTTGACCTCGGGCTTGTTCAGGTCGCTCCAGTTCTCGGCGTGAAAGCCCTTCTTGCCGACCATGCCAAAGCCGTGCAGGTAGAACGGGTGCGTGAAATCGATGACGAGCGCGCGCTTTGGCGTCGGATTCAATGCAAACGCCAAGTCGATCTTGTTGGCCTGCAGGTCGAGTACCGAATTGCCGTAAGTCGACTCGATATATTCGACCTGACCCTCAAAGACCCCGGCGATGTCCTTGGCCATCTCGATGCACATGCCCGACCACGCGCCGGAGGCGACGTCCTTGTTGAAATAGGGCGCTTCGCCGGGCAGCGCCGCGATGCGCAATGCCTTGCTGCGCTTGATCCGGTCGATCGTCGATTCCGCGGGTTGCTCTTCCGCACGCGCGGCGCCGGCCAGGATCGCCGGCGCTCCCGCCGCTCCGGCGGCGAATAAGCGACGCGACAGCATTTTTAGCCTCCTCTTCTTCTTGGCTCCTCGACGTGGCAAAACTATCAAGCCGCCGGCCCGGCAGAAAGCGCCAAGCGGAGAACCAGACAATGCCCGTGAACAAGCCCCACCTCGAATTCCATCGCATCGACATGAGCTCCGGCTGGGCGACGCCGCCGGGCTATCCCGCCGGCATCGAGCAGAAGATCCTGGCCGGTGCGCTCGACGAGGAGGGGCGCAGCGGCAGCCGTACCCGGCTGCTGCGGTTTGCGCCGGGTGTGTTCACGACGGAACCCTTTGTTCACGAATATTGGGAAGAGGTCTACCTGATCGACGGCGACCTGACGGTCGGCAACGACGCGGCCGGGCAGGGCGGCGAGAGCTTTCCCGCGGGGACCTATGCCTGCCGCCCGCCCGGCGCCATTCATGGCCCGTTCAAATCGAATGGCGGCTGTCTCCTCTACGAGATCCATTACTTCGCCGAATAAATGGCGGGCCTGCCCAATTGGCCCCTAAAATGTCATGGATACGACCCGAGAATTCCCGTTTTGCGCTCGACTGTCGCCGGAACCGGGCTGACGCCCGCCGGTGTTCTACCGGTAAGCACCAGATAGGAGCTTGCCATGCGGCCGATGCCGATGATTGCAGCCGTTGCGCTTCTGGTCTCGACCAGCGCCGCCGCCGTCGCGGCCAACCCGACCCGCATTGCTGAGACCGGGGCCTTCTTGTTGGGCAACGCATACCGTTGCGGCGTAGCCGATGAGCGCGTCGTCCGTGCCGGCAAGGTGATCCGCGAATTGATCGTGGCCGCGGCCGATGATGCCGGCGAACAGACCGCCGCCAAGTCGCGTTTCGCCGAGATCTTCCGGGAGAGCGCACGCGCCGAGGGCAGCGGCCGCATGCCGGTGCCGCCCTGCCGAACGGTCGTCGCGCAATTCGAACGGCTCGAGCAGTTTCACGACCAGACCGGGCGGCGATGAGGGCGGTTTTCCGATCTCGCGGCGATACCCGCTGATAATCTGCAGAGAAGCAGGAGCAGAGCCGGGTCCAGGAGAAAAGAGAAGTACCCCCGGATTGCGGCGGATTTTCGGTCGATCAGTTTTCGCCGCGCGCTTGGCCCTGGTTGCCCGCCGTCCGCCGGCGCCTATATCCTGCCGCGATGGATTTCGAGCTGTCGGACGAGCAGCGGGCGTTTGCAGAGACCACGCGGGCCTTTGCGCGCGAGGAATGGCTGCCGCATGCCCCCGGCTGGGACGAGCGGGAAGAATTTCCGGTCGCAGCCTTGCGCAGGGCGGCGGAACTCGGCTTCGCCGGCATCTATGTCGGCGAGGAGTTCAGCGGCAGCGGGCTCGGCCGTCTCGACGCGACGATCATCTTCGAGGAGCTTGCCGCCGCCTGCGTGTCGACCGCCGCCTATCTCTCGATCCACAACATGGCGGCGTGGATGATCGACCGCTTCGGCACGCGAGAGCAGCGCGCGCGGTTACTGCCGAAGCTCACCACAATGGCGCATTTCGCGAGCTATTGCCTCACCGAACCCGGCAGCGGTTCGGACGCGGCGGCGCTTGCGGCCAGGGCGGTACGCGACGGCGACGAATACGTTCTCAACGGCACCAAGGCGTTCATCTCCGGCGGCTCGGTCAGCGACATCTATGTGACGATGGTGCGCACCGGCGGCGCGGGTCCGGGAGACATCTCGTGTTTCGTCGTCGAGAAAGACGCTCCGGGCCTCTCGTTTGGCAAAAAGGAGAGGAAGCTCGGCTGGAACACGCAGCCGACCGCGATGGTGATCTTCGAGGATTGCCGCGTACCGGTCGCCAACCGGCTCGGCGAAGAAGGCGAAGGCTTCAAGATCGCGATGGCGGGGCTCGACGGCGGCCGCCTCAACATCTCCGCCTGCTCGCTCGGCGGTGCCCGCGCCTGTTTCGACGCGACGCGCGATCACCTGCTGGAACGGCGGCAGTTCGGCCAGCCGCTTGCCGATTTCCAGGCCTTGCGGTTCAAGCTCGCCGACATGGCGACCGAGCTCGACGCGGCGCGGCTGATGGTGCGGCGCGGCGCCGCGAGCCTCGACGCGGGCGATCCGGAGGCGACAATGCATTGCGCGATGGCCAAGCGCCTCGCGACCGACGCCGGGTTCCACATCTGCAATGAGGCGTTGCAGCTGTTTGGCGGCTACGGTTACCTGAAGGACTTCCCGATCGAGCGCTATCTGCGCGACGTGCGCGTGCATCAGATCCTCGAAGGCACCAACGAGATCATGCGGGTCATCATCGCTCGGCGCCTGCTCGGCCGCTGATGAGCGACAATGACGAAATCCTGCTGCAGCGCGACCGCGGCCTGGCGACGATCACGATCAACCGGCCGCAGGCGCTCAATGCGCTGACCCTCGACAATTACCGCCGCATCGACCCGGCATTGCGCGCCTGGGCGGCCGACCCGTCGGTGCATGCCGTCGTCGTCCACGGCGCCGGCGACCGCGCCTTCTGCGCCGGCGGCGATGTGCGCGCGGTGTACGAGGCCGGTCGAGGCATCAGCGGCGATCGGAGCCTGACGGCAGTCTTCTTCCGCGAAGAATACGAGCTGATCCGGCGGATCCACCATTTCCCAAAGCCCTATATTGCGATCATCGACGGGATCACGATGGGCGGCGGCGCCGGGATCTCGGTCAACGGCGCTTATCGGGTCGCCACCGAGCACACCCAGTTCGCCATGCCGGAGACCGGAATCGGCCTCTTTCCCGATGTCGGCGCGACCCGCTTTCTGAACCGCTGCCCGGGTCATGTCGGCCGCTATCTCGGCCTGACCGGCGCGCGGCTGAATGCGGCGGACGCGCTCTACTGCAGCTTCGCCACGCATTTCGTCGAGCGCAACCGCATAGGGGCGCTGCTAGACGAATTGGTCAGCGATCACGGCGGGATGGAAGCGGCTCTGAGCCATTTTGCCGCCGCTCCGGACCCAGCCCCGCTTGCAGCGCTGCAGCCGGCAATCGACCGGTGCTTCGCCGGCAATTCGGTCGAAGCGATCCTCGAAGCGCTCGCGGCAGAAGCTTCAGCCGGTGGGCCACACGCAGAATGGGCAGCCGAAACCCGCGCCGGCCTGCTCGCCAAATCGCCGACCAGCCTCAAGATCACCTTGCGCCAGCTGACGATCGGCCGGGATTACGACCTCGACGCGGCACTCGCGCTCGAATACCGGCTGACCCAGCACGTCATGGCCGGCCACGACTTCTACGAGGGCATCAGGGCGATGCTGATCGACCGCGACCGCAACCCCCAGTGGCGCCCGGCGAGTCTGGCCGAGGTTTCCGAAAGCATCGTCGACAGCCACTTCGCACCGCTCGCCGCCCGCGAGCTTCGGTTTTCCTGAGGAGCCCTCAACCCTGCCCTCTTGCGAGAATGCAGGAGGGTTAAAGTGATACAGTGGAAGCTCGGGCCCCGTCATGATGGCTCGCGGCGCCCGCGCCCGGCCACCATCTCGCGATAAATGTTCCGGCCGACGCATCCGGCGGCCCGGAGCTGCTCACAAGCTGGCTACTGAGGCCTGCCCGCAAGTCGAAGCGCGGACATAGCCGATCAGCCGATTTTCGGGATGACTTTCGACATATTCGGGGCAAACCTACCCTAATCTGGCAGGCGAAACAAAATTGCCGAAAGTCGTGATTTTCGACAAAAATTTCCGTTCGGCTGGTTGTCTCATGGAAATTTACCGCCCTAACCTCAGCAACTCCGCTTCCATCTTTGCGAGACGTTCGTTGGCTATTGGCAACCAATAGGTGTTTCCGCTCTGCTGATAGACCTCAGCGGCAGCACCCATGTACGCAATCGCTTTTTCCATATCCTCGGCACTCTTCTGGCGTTCGGCCAAAGATGCCAGCGCATTTGCCAGGTTGGTCTGCGTGTACGCCCAGTCGAGCGGCACCCGATCGCGCGTCAATTCCTGTAATGCCGCCTGATAGGCCGCGACCGCCGCCTCCAGATGCGTCGTCCCGCTCTCCCGCTCGCCCAGCCTCATGAGCGCGATGCCGAGGCCCCACTGCGTGTGCGCCCAGTCGAGCGGGACCCGATCGCGTGTCCGTTCCTGTAATGCCGCCTGATAGGCCGCGACCGCCGCCTCCAGATGCGTCGTCCCGCTCTCCCGCTCGCCCAGCCTCAAGAGCCCACTCCCGAGGTTCAGCTGCGTCTGCGCCCAGCCCAGCGGCACCCGATCGCGTGTCAATTCCTGCAATGCCGCCTGATAGGCCGCGACCGCCGCCTCCAGATGCGTCGTCCCGCTCTCCCGCTCGCCCAGCCTAAAGAGCGCAATGCCGAGGTTGGTCTGCGTCTGCGCCCAGTCGAGCGGCGTGCGATCGCGCGTCCGTTCCTGCAATGCCGCCTGATAGGCCGCAATCGCCGCCTCCAGATGCGCCGTCCCGCTCTCCCGCTCGCCCAGCCTCCTGAGCGCGGCGCCGAGGCCGTTCTGCGTCCGAGCCCAGTCTAAAGGCACCCGATCGTGCAGGCGTTGGCCCAAAACCACATTCCAGATTTCGATTGCCTGCTCCAGCGCCCCATTGTCGCCCCTCTCGCCGCCCTGCTGGTAGAGCGCATTGGCCTGACGTTCAAGGTAGCTAGCCGCCTTATCAGCATGCTCAGGCGGCACCAGTGTAGCCGCCTGCTTAAACAGGTCTGCGGCTTGCTTGTAGCGGAGTTCGGTCAGCGCTACATCCCCCTCGGCTGCAGTTGAACTCGCGGCCCCGAGCATCTCGGCATCCGCCGCCGCCTGAGCCTGGTCACGCAATTTGCGCGCTTCCTGGGCGGCAGCAACCTGCGCCTGAGTAGCCTGGCGCAGCAGATCATGCGCGTGTGTGAAATCGCCCGCTTTGATCGCGGCGTTAGCTTGGGCGACCAGCGCCTGCGCGATCGGGTTGGCAGGATTTAAGGCCGCAACCGTGGCTTTAAGCTGCTTGTAATCATCGGCGATCTTAGTCAGCACTTGGGCCAGTTTTTCGTCCCGTACATCCGGCTGCTCACCCGCGATTCTCAGAAGCGACTTGGCTGCGTCCTGGGTCACTCCAAGCGTTTTGCTAATGACGGAAATTCGATCGATAAGCGGCCCCGTTGCTCCCTCTACTGCGGCCTGGGTCACTTGCCGCAACTGCTCAGGAGTTAAGCCGAAATTAATAGTGCTGTTCTTAATGTCTCCCCCTACAGCTACCCCTCCCGGAGCCATGACGCTTTGTTGCTTTAGCTCCGCAACGCTTTCTTGTCCGGCATATGGCTCGACCGTTAGCAAAACAACAAAAACGAAAGCAAGCCCAACTGTCCAGGCATACCGAGGCGCCGACCCTGATCTCGCGCCCAGGATGGTGATCACGAAAAACTCATTTTCCTGACGGCGGCGGAGGATTGCCAATCGTGATCGGCGAACTTTTCACATCCCCGCCGACCGCCACGCCGCCTGGAGCGGTCACGGTCTGGCCTGTTGAACTCTCCCTCTTCGGCGGCAGCATTACATCGAGCAACCTCTCCCGAACCGGTTGCAGACACGCACGCACCTTGTCCGCTTGATCTGCCGCGACTTGGCCCAGCGCATTATCAAGGCCGTGGACTAGCCCTTCGGCGCTCGATTTGCTAACCGTGAACTCGCCCTTGAGGTTTCCTTTGACATCAAGGGAACGCAGCGACAGATCGGCTCCGCCGCTGCCAGTGCCGGTGGTCGCCTGTGTGCTGCCACCTCCCACGCATAAGCGCACCATGGTATCTGCGATCCGCTC
>JAFASL010000339.1 GCA_019244535.1 Alphaproteobacteria bacterium | reverse complement strand
TGCTGGCGCGACCTGCACACCGTCGGCCAGACCGTCACGCTCGCCCCCGAATGGTACCCGATCGGCGGCCGGGTGTATCTGGGCCTCGACCCGGGTCCCAGGCTGCGGTAGCCGCCGACGACGGCGGCTGGTTATGCCGCTCTAATTGGGCGCGCGGCTCCGGCTTGGGGTCGTTCCGACCATAGGCTCAGATAGCCGAGTCCAACCGCGATGAGGATCGGCAGCGCGCCGAGGAAGATGAACACCAGGTCGCCCGGCAGCCGCAGCCATTCCAAAAAGCGGGGCAGTTGGCCGGCGAGATGGTCAAGGCTTCGGGCATGCCAGTAACCGTTTACCAGCACGTCGTGCACTTGGAGCAACCCGGATGGGAACAGGCTAAACAGGATCATCATCGCGAGGCCGACATTGAGGCCCCAGAAGCCGCAGCGGACGTACTTCTCAAGCCGCGCCCAAAGAGAGTCGTGAACTGTCTCGCGCAGCACGAAAACCATGAGTGCAACGCCCAGCATGCCGAAGACGCCCATCATCGCCGCATGACCGTGATTGGGCGTAAGGTTGGTCCCCGCCTCGAAATAACTGACGATAGGCATGTTGATCAGAAAGCCGAAAACGCCGGCCCCCGTGAAGTTCCAAAAGCCAACGGCCATCAGGAAGTAGAACGTCCATTTTTGCCGAAACGGCGCGCCGGCCTCGCCGCCCGCTACCGTGACAAAGTCCGCGGCATCGAGCGTGAGCAAGGTCAGCGGGACAACCTCGAGCGCGGAGAAGGTCGCAGAGAGGGCCATGTTGAGCTGGGTCTGGCCGGTGAAGTACCAGTGATGTCCGGTGCCGATGAGCCCGCCGCCAAAAATCAGAATGACGTCGAGATAAATGACCCGCAGAGCGGTTATACGCTCCACCAGCCCGAGCCGATGAAAGACGATCGCGACAATGACCGTGACGAACAGCTCGAAAAAGCCTTCGACCCAGAGATGGATGATCCAGAAGCGCCAGGTATCCGCAACGGTATAGTGCGTCGATCCATCAAAAAACAGAGCGGGCAGGTAGAATACCGGGATCGCCGCAGCGGCGATCAAAAAGAAATTGATAAGACTGCGCTGCTCGGCATCGTGCCAAGCCGGCGCCACGGCGCGCCACAGCAAACCGAACCAGAAGACAAGGCCGATGGCGAGCAATATCTGCCAGAAGCGCCCGATCTCGAGGTATTCCCAGCCTTGGTTGCCGAACCAGAACCAGGTATCGCCCAGCCATTGAAGGAGCCCCGCCCACTCGCCGAGCAGGCTCCCGACGACAACGACCAAGATAGCGGCGAATAGCAGATTTATGGCGCGCCGTTGCCCAGAAAGCTCGCTGTGGCCGAGCATCCCCGCGACGAATAGGGCGCCGCCGACATAGGCGGTGGCGATCCACAGGATCGCGAGCTGCAGATGCCAAGTGCGCAAGAGGTTGCTGGGCAAGAGCCTAGCCAGATCGATGCCATAGAAGCTGCCAGGATCAGCACGATAATGCGCGACACCACCGCCTATTAGAGTCTGCCCGAAGAACAGAAGGGCGGCGATGGCCATGAATTTCAGGGTCGCCCGCTGCGCGTCGCTTACCGGCAAAACCGCAACCCGCGCGGCTGCCGCCGTGCGACGGTGCCAGCCGAGATAATCGAACTTTCCGAAGGCGAGAAGCACGGCAGCCGTCCCGCCGAGCAGGAAGACGAGACTGAGCGCGCTGTAGATGAGCGCACCGGCTGTAGGGGTATTCCCGGCCAGCGGCTCGTACGGAAAGTTGTTGGTATAGGAATGTGAAGTGCCGGGACGCATGGCCGCCGAAGCCCAAGCCGTCCAGCCAAAAAAGGCAGTCAACTGGCGCAGCTCTCGCGGATCGCTCACTGTCTCTCGGGCGAGGCCGCCATTTCTCTCGGGCCTGTCGAAATACCTCGTCCAGTATTTGACCAGGCCGGTGAAGGATTCGGCCGCACCCGCCGGCAGAGCCAGCGTTCCGCTCGCAGGATCATAGCGATTGGCCTTCAGGTCGAGGGCGACGGCGCCGTCGACCGCGGACTTCTCCTCGGGTGTAAGGTCAGCGTACCCGCGGCTGAGACGCTCGCGCGCGATACGATCAGCAAGGTCCAGAGCCAGGATGTGCAGGGACTGTGCTGAAAAATCGGGGCCGAGATAGCCACCGTGGCCCCAGATCGTGCCATTGTCCATCAGGCCGTGCTTCAAGAAGACCTGCTGCCCGGCAATGACGTCATCAGCGGTGAAGACTACGGCACCGGCGGGATCGACGAATTTATCCGGAATCGGCGGCGCGTTCTGGTATGCCTTGACCGTCAGCAGAATCAGCACGGCAAAGCCGGCCGCCATTGTAACGATAGCGGCGACCCTCCACCACGAAGACAATGATTCCCTTGGACCTATCGCCGCATCCGCCATCGTCCCCTCCCGTCGACGTTAAATTCATTTGCGCAAAACGTTCGGTCCGTTTAGCCAGATGGTCAAGTTGCATCTTGGAGACCATCGTGTACGCGGCGCGATAACTCTGCTGCTTCACCGATACGATCGGGAGTCGTCGCCCGGCGTCATCGTCAAAAGTATCGGCTGCGCGTCTTATTTTGAGATCGTGATCGGAATCCCGATGTTCTCGATCCGACCGATGGTCGTTTGAAACAAGATGCTAAGGATCAGGAAGGTCGTGCGGTCCCATACCGTGTCATTTACTGAGTAATAGTGACCTTCAAAGTAAACAGTCGGGAGTCTTTGATCCGGTGGGTTATCCGTTATATTAATCTTCAATGTCGCTCTGGCCTCTGCTTCCGGCTCTTCAGTCGGCACGTTGGCGCTGACCGCGAACTCTGGAGCGATCCTAATACCTGTGGCGATAAAGTTAAGAATCTGAAACATGCTCCGTAGCTTGATCGCACCTTGGATAGGGAGATTTCCGCCCGGTCCATTTGGCTGAATATCCAGATAGACAAACCCGCTTGGGTTCTTTTTGATCTTTTCGGCCAGCTCGAACCGCTGCTGATCACTAAGCGACATCGGGTCGAAATTCGCGACGACGACCCGGCCGCTCTGAAGCCGCGTCAGTTCATAATTGCCATTCGGTTTCTGTCGCCATCGCAGTCCCATGTTGAAGCCGTTGTTGATATCTCCGGCACTCGGAGTGTTTTTGAAATCGGTGATCAGGGTTTCGTTAAAGACGAGAGGGCGGACAAACAGCTGGCGATTGTCGTTCAGCCATTGCAGGTGAGCGGCGATCCGACGGAATTCCTCGTACTCCTTTGGCCGTTGCGGATCGTTTTCGATGAAGCGAACAAACCGGCCATCTGGGGTCTGGACCTCTATTCCCGCGCCCATCAGACGCATGGCTTGGTTGATCTTGCCCCCTTGGAACACAAGAAACTCGAAGACCGTGTCCTGAAAGGGTGTTGCGACCCGCTCGGTAAACTCTTTCCCCGAAATGGGAGAGATGCTGAACGTCGGATTCTCCGAGGCGCTCCCACCAATGTTGAGGTTGAGGAAGTTGGTTCCCTTCGACTCGGTGAGCTCACCGCTGGCACCCAGCGTTGTCGTCCAGTTAAACGTGGCGGCAATGCTCGAGGTCGACGTGAAGTGAACGGGCTCTTCGTTGGAGACGCGGGCGATGTTGAGAAGCAGGAGCTTTTCGTCGAGCGTCCTGGTGACTTCATCGTAGCCTAGCACCTGCCGCTCGAGTACCGGCGGTCCTAGGCAGCCGCCGATAGTAACGGCAACCGCGCCGCTGAGGAGGTTGAGGGTCGCACGACGCACGCGGTCACGGAGCTCCCCTCCGGAACGCCGCGTAGTAGTGGGTTGTGCGGTCTCCGACGCCGCTTGCGGGGCCACGGCAATGACGATGAAAGATGCTCCTGGCGCGATCGTGCTCCGCGAATCCAGCGGGTGCGCACAATTGGGCGTGATTTACACGACTCATTTCTACACCTCGTCCGAGCCGAGGGTCACGCTCATTCCGATACGACGATCGAGCCGCTGATCCAGGACCTACCCGGCCCGACCGGTGATCGCGTCATGGATCAGAGCAAAGGCGGTCCAGGAGAGGGGCATTCTGATACACTCGAACGGATCTCTTACGAAGCGGTCGAGACCAGGTCAAGGTCGGGTCGGCATGCGTTCCCGTGAAGCGTGGAATTTGTAGCGGAGGGCGATGTGGATACCGCCTATATCTCAGCGTTGTCTGCCCTCGGCGGAGCTGCGATCGGTGGACTGACATCTTTTGGGAGCTCCTGGCTGACACAGCGGACGCAGCTTCGCTTCACGCTCCATGAGGCAATCAAAGCCAAGCGGGAGGCGCTCTATGCTGAATTCGTTGACGAGGCCTCCCGCCTTTACGGGGACGCGTTGGGTCATCAAAAGGACGATGTGGCGGACCTGGTCAAGATCTATGGTCTGATCGGACGGATAATGCTTGTAGCGCCCCGACCAGTCGTCACGGCTGCCGAGCGGACATTGGACACGATCATTGAGGCCTACCTTGCGCCAAATCGCACCTTGCACGAGGTGCTGGACGACGTACACCGGGGCGGGTTCCATTTCTTTGCCGAATTCGGGGAGGCCTGCAGACAGGACTTGGGTCGTGACTGAGCTGTGAGGGCATGATGAGCATCGGCGGGTAAAGATTGCGCAGGGACGAGGTAACCTGGACCAGGGTCTTACCGCGATCGATCGCGCCAAAGCTTCTAGATCGCCGATTTGCGAAACTTCACCAAAATCTGACTGATGATGCAGGTGTGCTGGCTAACCAGCTGCTCACGCACCCGGCGTACCGCCTGCGATGCGAGTTGGTCGACTGATCGGGTTTTTGGGGGGGGTATACTCACGAGTAATCCGGGCGTTCGGCAGATCCGCCGCGGTGACGCTTAGCGCAAGATTTCCCTTCCTTCGCCCGCCCAGACGGCGCCCTTGGTCCGCCACACGCCCACTGCGCGTCGCACGCGCCGGCATGAACGCGCTCATTGAGCTGGCCGGGGGCAAGCAGCCGCGCGGCCGCCCCGCCGGGTTGCTCTGCGACAGCCCGCAGGTGCAGGACGCAGTCGGGCGCGCCGACGCGATCCTCAACGCCGGGCGCGCTTACCGCAGCGCGATGATCACCGAGATCTGGAATACCCTCGCCTCCGGCAATGAAACCACGCTCGAGCAGCGGGCCCGCTGCCGCCTGGCGGCCAGCTACAGCGCCGACAGCGCGCGCGAGGCGATGGATCTGGCGTACCGGCACGGCGGCAGCACGTCGTTCAAGCGCGAAAGCCGCCTCGCCGAATGTTGGCGCGACCTGCACACCGTCGGCCAGACCGTCACCCTCGCCCCCGAATGGTATCCGATCGGCGGCCGCGTCTACCTCGGCCTCGACCCGGGGCCAAGGCTGCGATAGCCCGCCGCGGTATGGAACGACCGTCGGTATGCCGATT
>JAFASL010000117.1 GCA_019244535.1 Alphaproteobacteria bacterium | reverse complement strand
TCGCTGGAGCATTTCAGCATCGGCCACGATCTGATCCCCGGAAAATGATTGCCGCCTAGGCAATGCTGAAGAAATCGGCGGCCAGCGCCAATCACGGGGCCGGACGGCTGGACGACCCGGCCCACGGGCTGATCGTGCAGGCCTGTGACGAGATCCTGGCAGACCGCACCACGACATGTTTCCTCTCCACGTTTGGATGACCGGCTGTGGCACGCGCTCATTATGAACGTCAACAAGGTGGTGTCCAATCGCCGCTGCATGTCACAGTCGTCAAACGACAATTCCCTTCGGCTATGCCTTCAAGGCCCTCGCTCGCAGCATTGCTGCTGACCAACAAGCTTCATCGGCAACATTGTTGTCGATGCTCTCGAGACGTCCCACAGCGTTTGGGTCCAGATTTGGGTCCAGCATCGGTCAGGCAAACGGGGGGGGGCGGGGTCGTTTCTAGCGGGGCTGGTCGCCCGAACCGCTGCGGCTGTTGCAGCCCAAACGCGCCACCGGTGGCTCTCCCTGCCCTCTCCCGCATCGAGCAGAAGCGGTATCGGAGCGGTCGACCGGGCAGGACACATCGTGCCCCTCGTGATCATTTGTCGAAAACCATCGTATGGTCGCTCGCACGCGATTTTAGTCCCGGCTAGACTTGTGCTTGGAGGGTAACAAGGATAAGTTGTGCCATAACGGCTTCTGGCATTTTCTGCTATCCTTTTTCTTTGCTCGGGCGCCTGCTGGATCGTTGTTGCTCGACGCAACACCCGAACTTTATTGACCTAGGCACTATAGGCGATCCGCACGAACCCAAGGATTGGTTTTGGTTTATCGCCGTGCAGGGCGGGGGAGCGCGGTAGCGGCTTGGTTCGCAGCGGGGGCGGGGCTTTCAGCGCGTTCGCTGAGATCGCGCGGGTGATTTAAGCGATGGAAAGGGCCTCCGGGCCCAAGATTTGCCGACATAAATCCTGCCGGCATCCGGCTGGCGGCGCTCGATGCATCCGGGCACCCGAATCATCGGCAGGAGAGGCCTCCGTCACGGTTTCAGCAACAGCTTGCCGATAACCGCTCCGCTCTCGAGGAGCTGCTGGGCGCGGCGGGGCCTCGGGAAGCGGCAGACGGTCTTGGATATCGGCCGAATTCTCCCGGCTGCGAGATGATCTAACGGCGTTCTCATCGTCGCCGTCCGGATGTCCGGCCGGTGGTCAAAGCTGTGGATCGTGAAAAAGCGGACCGCGGGGGCTCTTGCTGGAATGGGCTCGCATCGACGGCAGAAAGTCAGAATCAGGCGGGCCGTCGAGCCGGCCATAGGAGATCACCATGCTGAGGGGCGCCAGCATCGGAAGGTTGCGCGCGAAACCCTTGCCGCCGATCGGATCGAGGATCAGATCGACTCCTCGCCCTCCGGTCATCTCATTCACGGGGGAGACGACATCTTCGCTGCGGTAGTCGATTTGCCGTGCTGGGCACCAAGAGCCTCAGCTGCGCGCCGCTTTGCCTCGGACCCGGCGACCCCGATCACCTTCATTCCAGCAATCAGCGCCAAATTCACCGCTGCGCTGTCGACCTACTGTGTGGATGAGCACAGGTTCCGCCGCGACCCGTGAGCTGCTCTGTGCAGCAGGTGATAAGCCACTTGGTAATTTGACAGGATAATTTGACAGGCACGCACCCGCCTCGAGCATGAGATCCAGCAACTGCACCGCTTCGGCGATTTCCACTTTGGGCATCGGTTTGATCGCACCAATCCAAGGGTGACACAGACAGTTATCACCGGCCGCCGCAATCCGAATTACCGCTCGCTCAGTGCAAAAACTATCGTGTCGACTAACAGAGTGCTGAAAAAATGCCGATTTTGCTTGCGGGCCGTATTGGCGGACTGGCCTTGTGGCTAAGGACGTGATCTCGCCCTGCGCTCACGGGGTCCGGTGCCGGGACCTGCTCGGCACGCTTCTCCCGCCTCGGGTTCGGTGGAAATCCTTCGTGGGCGGATTGCGGCGCGCCTGTGTCATTTTTAGGCCCGACCAGTTTCGATGCAGAGATTTCCGGGTGGGAGGATGTTGGAACTTTGGTGACGCCAGGAACGGCAAGGAAAGGAGTGCGCGATGCCTTACTGCATCACACTTCGATCCAGAACGGATGAGAGGATCACCGGCTGGTATTCCGGGGGGAGTTGCCGGTGGTCTACGGATCACAAGCGGCAAAAGCGGTTCGAAAGTAAGCGCGATGCCGGCGCAGTATGTAAAGAACTCCGGGATTTGTGCCCGCGCAACGCTAAAGTCATCAATATCGAAGTCGCGGAGAGCGGCCCGAACCTGGTTGGCCGTAGTCGGCCTGAGAGGGTTGAGAGCAGCCGGGCGGTTGTACCAGGAGCGAGCATCGCACCTCGAACGGACGTGGCGATAACATCGCCACCGCTTGCCCCGGCCGTAGGGTGGACCGCCGTCCTGCTCGGGTTGCTTGGCCTCTGGTGGGGCATTTGGTCGGCGGCCTCAGCGTTGATCTCGGCCGTGTCGTAGGGCTCCCAGCCGACCTATTCTGTCGGGTTCTCATGGTGGCCCAAGTCATGGCGTCCGATTCAGTCTTGCCGCGATCCATGGGGCGGGTTCGTCCTCGCGCACCTGAAATACGCCGCCGGCAGTCGCCGCCCTTGGCCCCTGGCACCATCGGGCGACAAAGGCGCTCGCCAGCGTGGCGTCCGCGACATAAATCGAGATGGCGTCATTGAGCAGGCCCGCGCGTGCCCGAAGGCGTGATCGCCCAGCCATCCGCACCGCAATTCTGGTCGAGCCAAACGCTCATTTCTGAATAGCGCTGACCGAGTCCTTCCGGCGGGACGGCAATCCTGATGCGCACGGGAAGTGACGCTCGGCGACGGTTGATCATCTCGCGGGGCTGCCGGGCATTATTCGTTCCGTGTTCGTTCGCAGCCAGGCCGGCATCTCAGGTTCGTTATGTCCAGTCCACCGCTTCCGGGGTGCCGAAACCAGTCCCGTTTATCGCACCTGCGCGACGCTCAAAGCTCCGGTGACAAGGGGACGAAGCAGCTGCGCTTCAGGGCGGGTCAGGTCGAGCCATGCGAGCCAGTCCGATCGGTGGAGGACCACAACCTGTCGATTATGGATCGGCGCCACATCCGGGCCGGGCTCGGTTGTCAGGATCGTGAACGCATCCCCGCTTTCATCAGGCATCGCGCGCCACAGGCCGGCAAAGCAAAACCAGTCCTCGCCGGTCTTCGTGAACTTCCACTTCGATTTTGGTGATTTGGTGCCGGTGAACTCGAAGAAATGCGAGGCTGGGATCAGGCAGCGCCCTTTTGGAAACTGACGCCCCTCGGAACGGAAATTAATTACGGGCGCTCCCTTGAGCCGTGCCGGCGGAAAACCCCAGCGCAATTGCACCATCTCCACCCCATGCTCCTGCCGCCGGAAGACGGGCGCGGTCTCGGTCGGCCAGATATCATCGCGAGGCTCCAGATTTGGCGCGGCGGTCGGGAAAACGACCGGAGCGCGGATCTGGCTGAAGGCTTCGAGATAGGCGCTGTAAGGCACGTTATTGCCGAAATCATTGCACATGGTTCACGCAGCGTGCCGTAAGTCGGGTCGATTGCTTTCGTCGTAAATGCACCGCCAATTCCTCAAGTCCAACAGGCTCGAGATTTCCGGGAAGGTCAGGTCGCGGTGGGTCTCCAGGTGGATACCGAGCTTCATGATTCTCCGGCCAGCAGGAGCGGACGATGAAGCCGGTTTCGTTCAGCGCTTCGTCGATGTCGGCCCATCCGTGCCTCACCGATCGCATAATGATGTCGTGATCCTCGCCGGCGGTTAAGCAATGGGATCGCTTCGCATGCCGGATACGCGCCTCGGCCACGGGACCTGCGGCCGGGATGATTGCCGGATACCGGAAAGAAAGCGGCTCTTGTACCGCCGTTCGCGGAGGCCTCGCGGCTTGCCGCGGTCATCGATCCACACCCGGACAGACTTAAGGCAGGCCGGATTGTCGAGCACGTTCAGGTTCCACGCCGCCATAAGATGAATGGCACGCGATGACGTGTCCGGTTTCGTGCACGGCAAGCCAGAGCGGGATGTGGCCGTTCCGGATCGTGTTCGAGTCGCGTACGCCGCGGCCTTTGTAGGCCACTCGCTCATCCTTCGTTGATTGTTGTCGTCTTCGGATCGGCTCGTGAGGCGAGCCTCAACCCCGGGCGCGCCGCTTCGCCGCCGGGGTGGCGGATTGGCTCGACTTTTCTGCCTGCCGTTTCCGGCCTCCGGCAACCGGTAGCAGCAGCGCGGGTTGGCGCCGATCGGCTGCCATCTTTTTCGCCTTCCGGCCTGCGGCGGTGCGCTTTGAACTGGATGCTTCCTGCGCCAGGCTGCGTTTCAGAGCAGTCATCAGATCGATCACGGGCGGTGGCGCCGGGGTCTCGTTGGGCTTTATCGCAATCCCCTTCATCTTGGCCTCGATCAGTTCGCGCAAGGCCTCACTGTAACGATCCCGG
>JAFASL010000085.1 GCA_019244535.1 Alphaproteobacteria bacterium | reverse complement strand
ATCGGCTCCCGCTTTGTTTACGACGGTACCAGGCAGCGGCTGGCTCGCCTGCGTGCCGCTGACCGGTCCCGCGCCGGCGCTGATGTAGATCTGGCTTAAAATTTCCGGGTTCTGCCAGAACTCCGGCGCCACCTCCATGACGACGTGATACTGATTTCTCGCGGCATAAATCGTCGACACCTGCCGCTGGCCGAAGGCGTGATAAAGAGTGTTGTCGATCTGACTGATCGAGAGCCCAAGCCGCGCCGCCGTATTGCGATCGATGATCAGATTGGCTTCAAGCCCGTGCTGCTGCTGATCGAGACTGACATCGGTTAGAACCGGCACCTCTCGCAAGGCGGCTTCGACTTTGGTGGCCCAATAGGAGATTTCCGCGACGCTATCGCCTTGTAGGACATATTGGTATTGGCTCCAATGCCCGCCGATCCAAATCTCTGGCCATGCCTGCAACCAGTATCCGGCGGCCGAAACCTTACCCAGCTTTTCGCGCCAGCCGGCCATCACCTGCTCCGCCGATACATTGCGCTCCGACAGCGGCTTTAGGGTCGCAAAGACGAAGCAAGTGTTTGTTTGGCCGCCGCCGGTCGAGCCGCTGACACTCTCGACTGCCGGATCCTGGCGCAGAATTTCGAGGAACTGGGTCATCTTTTGCTGCATGAGCTGAAACGAGGTGCTCTGGTCGGCAAAGAGCCCGCCCATGATCAGCCCATTGTCCTGCTGCGGGACAAATCCCTTGGGAATGATCATCGCCAAATAAATGGCTGAAACGAGCGTTGCCGACAGGCTCAACATGACCAGTGCCGGCCACCGCAAGGCTCGGCGCAATGTACGCTCGTAAAGGTTTAAGATCGCCTCGAACAGCCGCTCGCCCGCGAGGTATAGCCGCCCGTGTGTGGATCCGTTCGGGTCGGCGAGCAAGTGGGCGCACATCATTGGCGTGACGGTGAGTGAGACGATCAGCGAGATCACTATCGCCGCCGACAAAGTCATCGCGAATTCGCGGAACAGGCGCCCGATCAGACCTCCCATAAGCAAGATGGGGATAAAAACGGCAATCAGCGACAGGCTCATCGCAAAAACGGTAAAGCCGACCTCTCGGGTGCCCTGTAAAGCCGCCTGCATCCGGGTCATGCCGCCTTCGATGTGGCGCGTGACGTTCTCGAGCACGACGACGGCATCGTCGACGACGAGCCCGGTCGAGATCGTCAGCGCCATCAGCGACAGATTGTCGAGACTGTGGCCCAGCAGATACATCACCCCAAAGGTGCCGATCAGGGAGACTGGTATGGCAACACTGGGGATCAGAGCGGCTCCCAAGTTGCGGAGAAACAAAAAGACGACCAGGATAACGAGACCGATCGCGATGACCAGTGTCCGTTGGACATCATGCAGCGACGCTTTGATGGTTGTCGTCCGGTCCATCGTCAGATGGATGTCGATGGCGCTGGGAATCGACGCTTTGATTTGCGGCAACAGGGCTTTGACGCGCGCGAGCGTCTCTACAACATTGGCGGCCGGTTGCCTGTAGAGAACCACCAGAACCGCCGGCTTACCGTTCGAGAGCCCGAGGTTGCGCAAATTTTCCACCGAATCGCGGACCTCTGCGATGTCGGTCAACCGCACCGGCGAGCCTTTCCGATAGGCAATCACCAGAGGCCGATAATCCGCCGCGCGGTTCGCCTGGTCATTGGCGTAGAGTTGATAGAGGCGGTCGCCATCCTCGACCGTGCCCTTAGGGCTGTGGGCATTTGCAGACGCCAGCGCCGCGCGCACGTCTTCGAACCCAATCTTGTACTTGAACAGTGCCAACGGGTTGAGTTCGACGCGCACAGCCGGCAGCGAACTTCCATTGATCACCACCTGCCCGACGCCATCGATCCGGGACAGCGCTTGCTGCATCACCGTCGATGCCGCATCGTAAATCTGCCCGCGCGTCAGTGTATCAGACGTCAATGCCAGAATGGCGATCGGCGAAGCGGACAGGTCGACCTTGCGGTAGCTCGGGTTCTGACGCAGGCTGGTCGGCAAATCGGCGCGTGCGGCATTGATCGCCGCCTGAACATCGCGTGCAGCGCCGTCTATGTTGCGATCAAGACCGAATTGCAGCGTAATCCGGGTCTGGCCAACCATGCTCTGCGAAGTCATTTCGCTTACATCGGCAATGACCCCGAGATGGCGTTCCAACGGTGTCGCAACGCTCGCAGCCATCACTTCGGGACTTGCTCCGGGCATCGCCGCAAAGACCGTGATTGTCGGAAAATCGATCTGCGGGAGCGGTGCGACCGGCAGTTTGAGATAGGCAAAAAGACCTGCGAGAAGGACACCGAGGGTGAGCAGGGTCGTGGCCACCGGCCGCTCGATGCACAGCGTTGCCAGGCTCACTTTCAGCGCCTTTTAGCCTCACCGGGCGCGACTTGGTTGGCGCAAGCCGGTACTGCCGATATTCGGGGGCCGTGGCTCGGGCACCAGCTGCTTCAAAACCGAGACAGCGGCCACAGAGGAGCCGGCCGCATCTTGCCGCCGAACATCACTCGCCTGGTTCAACCACATGATGCAGCGACAGGCGCGGATGGCTGAGCCGCCAGCGCCGCTGTGCCGAGAGCCGGAAGCGATCGAGATAAAGGTAGATGACCGGTGTCGTGTAGAGCGTCAACAATTGGCTGACGATTAGCCCGCCGACTATGGAAATACCGAGCGGGCGACGCAATTCGGCGCCCTCGCCGAAGCCGACGGCGAGCGGCAACGCACCGAGCATCGCCGCCATTGTCGTCATCATGATCGGGCGAAAGCGTTTCAGGCAGGCTTGATAGATCGCCTCGCGTGAGCTCAGACCTTCTCTCCGCTCGGCATCGAGGGCAAAATCGATCATCATGATCGCGTTCTTCTTGACGATGCCGATCAGCAGGATGACGCCGATCAGCGCCATAATGCTGAACTCGGTTCCGGTCGCCATTAGTGCCAACACTGCACCGACCCCGGCCGAGGGCAGCGTCGACAAGATCGTAATCGGATGCACATAGCTCTCGTAGAGAACACCGAGCACGATGTAAACGGCGAGTAGCGCGGCGGCGATCAAAACCGGCTCGGTGGCGAGCGATTGCTCAAACACTCTAGCAGCGCCCTGAAAATGGCCATGGATCGACGCCGGCACGCCCAGCTGGCGCATCTCGTCCTCAATCGCTGCCGTTGCCTGGCTCAGTGAGACATTGGGCGCGAGATTGAACGAGATCGTCGATGCGACAAAAAGATTTTGGTGATTGACCGCGAGCGGCGCGCTGCCGGGAGCGAAATGCGCAAAGGCGGAAAGCGGCACCATAGTTTCATGAGAGGTACTGACCGGCGTGCCCGTCGAGGTGGCGCCGTGCCCGGTGTTGGCGAGCGAGTTGTTGGCCAGGTTGCGGGCCGTGTCGCTGGCGATCTGCGCGGCAGTCGAAGCAGCCGACGGACTATTCTCGACCGGTGCTTTGGCGGCTACCGTGCCGGCCAGTGCGTTGGTCGCCTTTGTCCCGCCGACGGCGCCGCCGCTGGTGCTGACATAGATCTGGTTCAGAGTCTCCGGGTTTTGCCAAAACTCTTCCGCTACCTCCATGATGACATGATACTGATTTTGTGCGGCGTAGATCACCGACACCTGCCGCTGGCCAAACGCATCGTAAAGGGTGTTGTCGATCTGGCTCACTGTCAGGCCAAGCCGCGCTGCGGTCGCGCGGTCGATGACGAGATCGCTCTCGAGTCCCTTCTGCTGCTGGTCGAGATTGACATCGGTCAACAGCGGCAATTTTTGCAAAGCGGCTTCGAGCTTTGGTGCCCACTCGTAAATATCGCCGGCATCATCGCCCTGCAGCGTGTACTGGTATTGCGCAAGACTCGCCCGGCCGCCAACCCGGATGTCCGTCGCCGGCTGCAAGAAAAGCCGGGCGCCAGCGACCTGGTTAAACTTCGGCCGGAGCCGAGCCATGACCTTCTGCATCGATACATCGCGCTCCGACAACGGTTTCAACACAACGAACACGAAGCCGGAATTGGTCTGGCCGCCGCCGGTAAACGCACTGACGCTTTGGACGGCGGGATCTTTTTGGATGATGTCGACAAACTGTTTTAATTTCTTCTCCATCAGCTGAAACGAGATGCTCTGGTCGGCCTGAACCCCGCCGAACATCAGCCCGACGTCTTGCGTCGGAAAAAAGCCCTTCGGAACCACCGTAAAGAGATAAATGCCAAAGCACAGCGTCGCCAACAGGCTCAGCATCACGAGGGCGGGCCATCGCAACGCCCGGCGTAAGCTGCGGTCGTAGAGGTCGAGGATCGCTGCGAACGCGCGCTCGCTGGCCCAGTAGAGCCGCCCGTGCACCGCTTTACCGCGATCGGCCAAGAGATAGGCACACATCATCGGAGTGGTGGTCAGCGAGACCGCCAGAGAAATCATGATCGCGATCGATAAGGTCATCGCGAATTCGCGAAACAGCCGGCCGACAATGCCGCCCATCAGCAGGATGGGCACAAAGACCGCTATCAGCGAGAGACTCATCGACAATACGGTAAACCCGACTTCGCCCGCGCCCAGAAATGCCGCCTCCATCCGCGTCTTGCCGGCTTCGATGTGCCGTGTGACGTTTTCGAGCACCACGATCGCGTCGTCGACGACGAAACCGGTCGAGATCGTGAGCGCCATCAGCGAAAGGTTATCCAGGCTGTAACCCAGCAGATACATCACCCCGAAGGTGCCGATCAGCGATACTGGGACGGCCACGCTCGGGATCAAGGTTGCGCGCAAATTGCGGAGAAACGCGAACACGACCAGGACGACAAGGCAGATCGCGATGAGGAGTGTGCGCTCGACGTCGTGCAGCGACGAGCGGATCGTAATCGTCCGGTCCAATGCCAGCTCGACATTGATCGCACTGGGGATCGACGCCTCCAGCTGCGGCAGGATCGCTTTGACACGATCGACCGTGTCGATAATATTGGCGCCCGGCTGCTTGTAGAGGAAGACGAGAACCGCCGGCTTGCCATTGGCCAGACCTTGGTTGCGCAAATTCTCGACCGAATCGCGCACTTCCGCGACATCCGTCAGCCGCACTGGCGCGCCGTCGCGATAGGCGACGATCAGCGGCTGATAGTCGACGGCGTGGTTCGCTTGATCATTGGTGTAGATCTGGAACCGGCGGTCATCCTCCTCGATGGCGCCCTTTGGGCTGTGGGCGTTCGCCGAGGCCAAAGCGGCGCGCACGTCTTCGAGACCGATCCCATATTTGAAGAGTGCCAACGGGTTGAGTTCGACGCGCACGGCGGGCAATGAACTTCCGCTGATCACGACCTGTCCGATGCCGTCGATTTGTGAAAGCGCCTGCTGCACGACGGTCGAAGCAGCATCATAGATCTGGCCCCGCGTCAGCGTCGCAGAGGTCATCGCCAGGATCACGATCGGCGCATCAGCCGGATTGACCTTCCGGTAGGTGGGGTTGGTCCGCAGACTGGACGGCAGGTCGGCACGTGCAGCGTTGATCGCCGCCTGAACGTCACGTGCGGCGCCATCGATTTTTCGGTTGAGACCAAACTGCAGAGTGATACGGGCTGTGCCGACGGTGCTCTGCGAGGTCATTTCGGTGACGTCGGCAATGATGCCGAGATGGCGCTCGAGCGGTGTTGCCACAGTCGCCGCCATAGTGTCCGGGCTGGCCCCGGGCATCGTCGCGAACACGGAGATCGTCGGGAAGTCAACCTGCGGCAGCGGTGAGACCGGCAGCTTCAGATAGGCAAAAAACCCGACGAGCGCGATGCCGATGGTCAACAGTGTGGTGGCGACGGGCCGCTTGATGAACGGCGCCGACGGGTTCATCAGCTGCTGCCCTCGGCGATCGTTGCGCCCTTGTTCAAGCGGCGGCGAACGGTATGGCCCAGCCGGTCAAAACCAAGATAGATGACCGGCGTCGTAAACAACGTCAGCAATTGGCTGAAAATGAGCCCGCCGACGATTGTCACGCCGAGAGGGTGACGCAATTCGGAGCCCGTTCCCGTTCCCAGCATCAGGGGCAGCGCCGCAAATAGCGCCGCCATCGTGGTCATCAAAATCGGCCTGAAGCGGAGCAAGCAGGCCTGGTAGATTGCTTCGCGCGGCGATTTGCCCTCTTCGCGCTCGGCGTCGAGCGCGAAGTCGACCATCATGATCGCGTTCTTTTTGACGATGCCGATCAATAAGATTATGCCGATGATCGCGATGACGCTAAGATCGCTGCCGTCGATCATCAGCGCCAATAACGCGCCGACGCCTGCCGACGGCAGCGTCGAAAGTATCGTGATCGGGTGGATGAAGCTCTCGTAAAGAACTCCCAGCACGATGTACATCGTGATGATGGCTGCGGTGATCAGGATCAGCTCGTTGCCGAGCGCCGCCTGAAACGCCAGCGCGGCCCCCTGGAAGACCGTAATCATGCTGGCCGGCATGGCGATTTCCTGTTCGGCGTGCTTGATAGCATCGACCGCCTCGCCGAGCGATGTCCCGGGCGCCAGATTGAACGACACCGTTGTCGACGGAAATTGCCCGAGGTGATTGATCTCCAAAGGCGCTGTCTGCTCCTCCACCTGAGCAATCGCCGACAACGGGACTTGGCCATTGGTCGCTGTCGATGAAGGCAGGTACAATTGCCCCAGCGAGCTCAACGACTTTTGCAGGTCGGGACCCGCTTCCAAAATGACACGGTATTGATTGGACTGGGTGAAGATCGTTGAAACGATGCGCTGGCCGAAGGAATCATAAAGCGCATTGTCCACCGTGGCAGGCGTAATGCCGAAACGGGCGGCGGTCGGGCGATCGATCAGAATATAGGCGGAAAGGCCGTTTTCTGCGTAATTGCTGGTGACATCCTCGAGCTGCGGCAACTGCTGCAACCGCTCGACCAGTTTCGGGATCCAAGTCGAGAACTCGCTTGAGTTAGCGTCCTCCAGAACGAACTGGTATTGAGAACGGCTGACCGTCGCGTCGATCGTCAGATCCTGTATCGGCTGCATATAAAGCGCGATGCCGGAGACGCCCTCCGTCTCGCGTTCAAGCCGTCGGATCACATCGCTGGCGGACATGCTGCGCTGATCGCGCGGCTTGAGATTGATCAGAAACCGCCCCGTATTGAGTGTGGTGTTGGTACCGTCGACGCCGATAAAGGATGAGAGGCTAACGACATCAGGGTCCTTTAGGATCGCGGCAGCCAAGGCCTGTTGGCGTTGCGCCATCGCCTCAAAGGAAACCGAAGGTTCGGCGTCTGAAATGCCCTGGATGAGCCCGGTGTCCTGCACCGGGAAAAAACCCTTCGGGATCACGATATAGAGAAACACGGTGAGTCCGAGCGTGCCGATCGCCACCAGCAGCGTCAGCGGCTGGTGATCGAGCACGCGAGTTAAAAGCCTGCCGTATTGGGCGATCAGTGCGTCGAACCATTGCTGGCTCTTGCGGGATACCGCCGAGAGCTCAGCGGGACGCCGGTGGCGCAGGATCTTGGCGCACATCATCGGCACGAGCGTCAGGGCGACGACAGCCGAAATGACGATCGTCACCGCGAGAGTAATTGCAAACTCACGGAACAGGCGACCAACCACGTCGGGCATAAAAAGTAGCGGGATCAGTACCGCAATCAGCGATACCGTCAGCGAGATGATCGTAAAGCCAATCTGCTTGGAGCCCTTCAGCGCGGCTTCCAGCGGCGGGTCGCCCGCTTCGATGTAGCGCGAGATGTTCTCGATCATGACGATTGCGTCGTCGACAACAAACCCCGTGGCAATCGTCAATGCCATCAGCGACAGGTTGTTCAGGCTGAACCCGGCGAGATACATCACTGCCAGTGTGCCGACCAGCGAGAGGGGCACCGACAAGCTGGGGATCAGCGTCGCCGAAGGGCTGCGCAGAAATACAAAAATCACGACGACGACCAGGACGACCGCCAGGCCGAGCTCGAACTCGACATCCGCTACCGAGGCTCGGATGGTGGTTGTACGGTCGGTTAGAACCGCGACATCAACCGCCGAGGGAAGGGCCGCCCTCAATTGTGGTAACAACGCCTGGATGCGATCGACAACCTCGATGACATTAGCGCCCGGCTGCCGCTGGATGTTGACGATCACTGCCTCGTCCCCGTTCATCCATGCAGCAAGCTTAGTGTTCTCTGCGCCTTCGGTCGCGTGCGCCACATCCGACAGCTTTACCGGTGCGCCATTTCGATAAGCCACCACCAAGTCATTGTAATCGGACGGCTTTCTGATCTGATCATTGGCATTGATCGTGTAGGCTCGGCTCGGGCCGTCGAAATTACCCTTCGGCGTATTGACGTTGGCGTTGGCGAGCGTCGTGCGTAAATCGTCGATGTTGAGCCCGTACGCTGCAAGCTGACGGTAATTGGCCTGAATTCGGACCGCAGGGCGGTGCCCGCCGCTTATGCTGACCAAGCCCACTCCCGGCAATTGCGAAATCTTTTGCGCGAGACGCGTGTCGGCGAGGTCCTCGACCTGGGTTAAGGGCATCGTCTTCGACGTCAAAGCCAAGGTTAGAATCGGCGCATCGGCGGGATTGACCTTGGCGTAGATAGGGGGCGCCGGCAGATCTGACGGCAACAGATTGCCGGCAGCGTTGATCGCCGCCTGGACCTCCTGCTCGGCGACATCGAGACTGAGGTCGAGGCTGAACTGCAGGGTGATGACCGAGGCGCCAGCGGAACTCGTCGAAGACATTTGGTTGAGCCCCGGCATTTGGCCGAACTGCACTTCGAGGGGTGCGGTAACGGAGGAACCATCACATCGGGACTGGCGCCCGGGTAGAAGGTCTGCACCTGGATGGTCGGATAATCGACTTCAGGGAGTGCAGAAAGCGGCAGGAAGCGGTATGCGAAGAGGCCCACCAGCATGATCGCTGCCATCAGCAACGTCGTCGCGACGGGGCGCAAAATGAAAATGCGGGACGGGCTCATTTACGCAGCGCGGCTGAGAATGCCTTCCGTTACCGGATGCAAGAGCCTCACGGGGCGCTCCGGCGCTGTCCGCGCCCCTGGCCCTGGTCTTGGCCCTGCCCCTGCTGCTGGTCCCGAGGTTGGCTTGAGCGTTGCTTCATCGGCGCAGCCGCCTGTTGTCCGGCTTGGTCCGGCGTGGCTTGGATGGAGGCGCCGTCTGGGTGTTCCGCGGCGGATGCCACGGTTATCTTGGCCCCGTCGCGCAGCCGGTCGGCACCATCGACGACGACGTTATCGCCCGCCTGAAGGCCCGAGAGGACCGCAACGCGCTGACCGTCGCTCGGTCCGAGCTTCACCTTCTGGACAGCGACGGTCCGGTCCGGTTTGGTCAAATAGACGAAGGTACCTGGGGCGCCGCGCTGTATCGCCGAACTGGGCGCGATTTCAATATCGTGACGGGTATCGACGAGGAGCTTTACATTGACGAATTGGTTGGGGAATAGGGCGTCCTCGTCGTTATCGAAGATTGCCCGTAGTTTGACTGTACCGGTCGTCGTATCGATCTGATTGTCAACCGTGTCGAGCTTGCCTTTGGCCAGCTCGGCCGACCCGGTGCGGTCGAAAGCACTGACTGGCAACACCGCCCCGGCCCGCACGCGCTTCATGACCTCAGGCAGCTCATCTTCCGGTAACGTGAAGATGACCGAGATCGGCTGCAGCTGCGTGACGACGACGATGCCGTTGGGATCGCTCGTCTGCACGTAATTACCGGGGTCGATCTGGCGCAGCCCGACTCGGCCCGTCACCGGCGAGACGATCCGGCAATAGGTCAAGTTCAGCTTCTGCGCGTCAATTTGCGCCTGATCGGCTTTGACCGTTGCTTCGTATTGCGCGACGAGCGAGACCTGCGTGTCGCGGGTCTGCTTGGCGATCGAGTTCTGTGCGACCAAGGTATTGTAGCGCTGCAGATCGACCTGCGCGTTCTTCAGCAGCGCTTGGTCTTTCGCGAGCTGGGCTTGGGCCTGTTCGAGAGCCACCTGATAGGGGCGCGGATCGATCTGGGCGAGAAAGTCGCCCTTGTTGACCATCTGACCTTCCCGGAAGGCCACCTGCACCAAATAGCCGCTGATCTGCGTCTTGACCGTGACTGTCGCCAGCGGCGTCACAGTGCCGAGCTGGCTCAAACTCACCGGCATGTCCCCCTTCACCACCGGGGATACTCCGACCGGTATCGGAGCGCCGGATTGGCCCCGGCCATTCTCCCGCGGCTCGGTCTGCGGCCGCGAGAGGTACCACACCGCCGCGGCGATGACGGCGGCAACCAGCACTAGCCAAAATAAACCCCGCACCCACGACCGCCGAGGCCGCCGAGATACCGACCCATCGGGCTGAGCCGGACGCGCCGGAGGCTCGTCGACCCTCACCCGTCTGGGCGGCGCAAGGAGTTCGCTTCGCTGATCGTCCATATCGTCCCAGACCCGAAGAGTTCCTTCCGGCAGCCGCAATTGAGAGGGGCAGCCTAGCAATTTTTTGCGTGCGCGTCGCGCGCGACCCACTGGATCACGATTCCACGTTCCCGATAGGGGCCGCCAATTTTATATGCCGGCCGGCAGAGAACCATCCCGATGCAGCAAGGCTCTTCCGTCGGCGTGCCGCTTCGTCTCAAATGGCCGCGTGGATAGATGGCTCAAGGATGCACGATGACGGCGAATCTCCTCAGCGGCGGCCAGCTCGTAGTCTCCGCCTTGCGGGCGCACGGTGTTGACATGGCGTTCAGCGTCGCCGGGGAGAGCTACCTCGAAGTCCTCGACGCGCTCTTTGATGCGCCCGAAGTCCGTCTTGTCACCTGCCGCCAGGAGGGCGGCGCCGCCTTCATGGCCGAAGCCTATGGCAAGCTTACCGGCAGGCCCGGCGTGCTCCTGGTCACACGCGGCCCGGGCGCCTGCAACGCCTCGATCGGTATCCACACCGCCTTTCAGGATTCGACGCCCATGATCGTGCTCGTGGGACAAGTCGCGCGCCATCAGGTCGACCGCGAGGCCTTTCAGGAGGTGGATTTCCGCAAGATGTTCGCACCGCTCGCGAAATGGGTGGCGCAGATCGACATGGCCGAACGCGTGCCGGAATTGATCAACCAAGCGTTCCAAGTCGCGACCTCCGGCCGGCCGGGGCCCGTGGTACTTGCTCTGCCAGAAGACATGTTGCGGGACCGTCGGGCCGCGGCCGTAGTCGGCCCCTATCGCCCGGTCCACGCCCATCCCGGAGCAGCCGACCTGGCCGAAATGCGCCGGCTCCTCGCCGCTGCACAGCATCCGATCGTGCTGGTGGGCGGCAGCGGCTGGACAGATCGAGCCTGCGAAGACATTGCCCGATTTGCCGAAGCCAACGATCTGCCGGTTTGCTGCTCGTTTCGCCGCCAGGACATCGTCGACAATCGCTCTCAGTGCTTTGTCGGCGACCTCGGCACCGGAGCCAGCCAGGCGCTGGTGGCGCGGTTCAAGGAGGCCGATCTGGTGCTGGCTGTCGGCGCCCGAATCGGCGAAATCACCTCGCAATCCTATTCCCTGCTGGGCATTCCAGATCCAGGCAAGGTGCTGGTCCATGTCCACGCGGGCGCGGAGGAACTCGGCCGGGTCTTCTATCCGGCGCTCGCGATCCAGTCTGGGATGAGCGAATTCGCCGCGGCAGCCGCGGCGTTGGCACCGGTGCAGGCGCCGCGCTGGTCCGGATGGCGCCGGACGGTACGGTCGGAGTATGAGGCCGGGCTCGTCCCCGCGGGGTTCGCCGGAGCGCTCGACCTCGGTCGGGTGATGACGTGGTTGCGGGAGCGCCTGCCCGATGACGCGATCATTACGAGCGATGCCGGAAACTTCAGTGGCTGGCCAAACCGTTTCCTGCAGTACCGGCGGCCCGGCCGCCAGCTGGGACCGACCAGCGGCGCGATGGGCTATGGCGTTCCGGCCGCGGTTGCCGCGAAGCTCGTCCACCCCGACCGCATTGTTGTCGGGTTTTGCGGCGATGGCGGCTTCATGATGACCGGCCACGAGATTGCGACCTCGATGCTGGAAGGCGTCGGGCCGATCATCTTGGTGTTCAACAACGCAATGTACGGCACGATCCGTATGCACCAGGAGCGGCGCTTCCCCGGCCGAGTCGTCGGAACGGCGCTGAAGAACCCGGATTTTCTCGGCCTTGCCCGCGCGTATGGCGCTTTTGGCGCATCGGTGGCGCGGACGGAAGAATTCGCGCCGGCCTTTGAGGAGGCTGTCGGCCGCGAAGGGCCCGCAATCATCGAGCTCAAAATGGATCCGGAAGTTATTACGACGCGAACGACGCTTTCTGAGATCCGCCGGCAGTCCGAGGCGCGACAGGCGCAGGGCGCGGAAGCGTGAGGATGGCCGAAATCGCCAAACAACACTGGTCGGCCAAGCGTTATGCCCGGACCGCACATTTTGTTCCGGCCCTTGGCGCGCCCGTGCTCGAATTGCTGGCGCCGAGACCCGGCGAGCGCATCCTCGATCTCGGCTGCGGCGACGGCGTACTGACCGAGAAAATCGTTGCCGCCGGTGCGACAGTCGTCGCGGTCGATGCCGGGACAGACATGGTCGCCGCAGCAAGGGCGCGTGATCTCGATGCTCGGGTCATGGATGGCCAGAAGCTCACCTTCGAGGCCGAATTCGACGCCGTCTTCTCAAACGCGGCGCTTCATTGGATGCGCGACCAGGAGGCCGTTCTTGCCGGCGTTCATCGGGCCTTGAAACCGGCAGGGCGCTTTGTTGCGGAGATGGGCGGACACAACAACACCGCGGCAATCCTTGTTGCGCTGACCGCGGTCCTCGGCCGCCGAGGCCTCGATGCCCGCCGGATCAATCCCTGGTACTTCCCGTCGGCCGATGCGTACCGCCGGAAACTGGAAGAGGCACGGTTTGCCGTCGAGGAAATCGCGATCGTGCCGCGCCCGACGATCTTGCCGACCTGTATTGAAGCCTGGCTCGACACCTTCGCCGAGGATTTCTTTGGCGCGCTGCCCCCTCCGGAGCGAAGAAGCGCCCGCGCCGAAGTGGCCGAACTCTTACGGCCTATCTTGATGGACGAGACCGGAACCTGGATTGCCGACTATGTGCGGCTCCGCTTCCACGCGACCCGCACCGATTAACGCGCCGCACGGATTTTCGCTTTAATGTGAAGTCGGTCACACGACCCAACGACGCCGCGATCTATGTTAAGCCAGCACGCTGGCAGCCGCGGGGCAGATGCAATGAATCCAATTCGAAGATCGGTTCGCTCGATTTGCGTGGCGATGATTTTTGCGATGCTCGGCGTCACATCGGCATTGGCCGAGGAAACCGCTCCGCCATTGGGCTCCTACAATGCCGACCTGAAGGAAAGTTCGATTTCGGGCATTTCGTCCGGCGCCTTTATGGCAGTGCAGTTCGGGGTCGCCTGGTCGTCGATTATCAGGGGTGTCGGTGTTATTGCCGGTGGTCCTTATTACTGTGCACAGGGCACCGCCGCGGACGGTCTGCTAGGCAATTTCGGCTCTGATCTCAGGGCGACGGGTCCATGCATGAAAGGACCTCCTCCTGCCCTCCAGCCGCTTTTCGAGCAGACCGACGAATGGGCCCGCAGCGGGGACATCGACGACCCTCGTAACATTGCAAGCCAGCGCATCTACATCTTCACCGGCTACAATGACTCTGTCGTCAATTCGAAGGTCGGAGATGCCGCTTATCACTTTTACCTGCATTACCTGGGTGGCCGCGACAACGGTAATTTGTTTTATCAAGGCGCTATCGGGGCCGGCCATTCGCAGGTTACGGTCGATTACGGCCTGCCATGCAACCAGAATAAAGGAGTTTTCATCGATCATTGCAATTACGACCAGGCCGGCATAATCCTTCAGCACATCTACGGTGCGCTGAGCCCGAAAAACCGGGGCGCGATATCTGGAAAACTTCTCCCGTTCGACCAGAGGGGGATGACCTATCCTGCCTCCCCAGCCTCCTACAGTATGGCCGAAACCGGTTACGCATATATTCCGGCGGCGTGTGCTGCTCAGCAGCCCTGCCGGGTCCATATCGCACTGCACGGCTGCATGCAGAACTTCGAAACCATCCAGGACCGCTACATCCGACAGGCCGGCTACAACGAATGGGCCGATACCAACCACCTGATCATACTGTATCCGCAATCCA
>JAFASL010000070.1 GCA_019244535.1 Alphaproteobacteria bacterium | reverse complement strand
GCGCGGTTTGGCAGGACCGTCGAAGAACTTCAGCCCGCCCGGAGAATCCAGCAAATTGGCAATGCACTGCACTGCTGCCGGAGCGGGGCGCTCGCCCAAGAGTTTGATGATCGTGTCGGGGTGACCAATGCCGGTGAGACCCCAAGCACCAATTAACCCCTCGGTAACCAGGCGTTCAAATAGCGGCCGCACCCAATCGACATACGTCCCGTAGAGGGTCATTCGGCCAGCGGCATCAGGTCGGTTTCTGAAGTGCTGCGGGTCCGGCACGACGTTCGAGTGTAAAAAGAAAAGATCAAGCCGGGCCAGTCGCAGACGTTTCAGACTTTCCTTGATCGATTGCCGCACCAGCGGCTCGATATCGGCCGGGGGCGCGTTGCCAATGTTGCATTTGCTGGTCACCCGTACCCCCGCAGGCAGCCGGCCGCCAAACGCCTCGCCGACCACAAGCTCAGCCTTCCCCTCGCCGTAACGCGGCGCGAGATCGATCCAGTTGATCCCAGCGTCGACCGCCGCGTGCACTGTCTCGACGCATTCCTCGAAGGTCGTCTCGCCCCATACCATGCCGAGGCCGCCACCGCCGAGCGTCAATACCGACACGGGAGGGAGGTTGCCAAAAGTGTTTTGCTGCATGCGCTGATTTCCAACAGATGGTCAGTTCCAGCCGGTGCGCCCAGGACTTTGCGACACACGGCTTTGTTTATACAAAAAGGCGTCGGGTCCGGCTCGGTCGAGTTCCTCGCCACGTCACGTAAGAGAACCCATAGGAGAAGCTCAAATCACAATCCACACCATAGTCGCGCTTTTCGACGGTTTCAGTAAGGTCGAGGCCGCAATGCGTGAACTCGAAGCGGCAGGCACTCCATCGACCGACATCAACCTGATTGCCAACAACGCTGGCAACCGATATGGCGATTATCCTCAATACGGTGTCGACCGCTCCACCTGTACCGATCCCGGATCCGGGGCAGGCAGAGGAGCCGGCATTGGCGCGGTAGTCGGTGGAGCCGCCGGGCTGCTCGCCGGCATCGGGGCCTTGGCGATCCCTGGGGTGGGGCCGGTCGTAGCCGCAGGCGCGCTCGCCGTCACCCTGGCCGGGGCCGGGTTCGGGGCGACAGTTGGCGGCCTGATCGGGGCGCTGGTCGAAGCAGGGGTTCCACGCGAGCACGCCGGCATCTACGCAGAGGCAGTGCGCCGCGGCGGCAGCTTGGTAACGGTCCGGGTGGATGGCGTTCTGAGCGATCGGGTCTCGGTCATCCTTAATCACCACTCGGCGGTCGACGTCGAGGAGCGCGCCGAGAGCTGGCGCCAAACCGGATGGAAAGGCTTTGATGAGCGCGCGGAACCTTACCGCGGCTCGGTCCAGATTAACCCATCGACCGGTGCTGCTGCTGGCGAGTTGCAACGGGATTAGGAAGTGCACCGAGGCGCCAGCGTAGCCGCTGCCCGGAGCCGCCAACGGAATGATGTTCGCAATTATCCTCCAATCGAGGATCCTGTCGGCGATAAGCGCTGACCTCTCGTCTGGAGACATGACTCAATCCGGCGCTCCGCAAGGAGGGCCGGATTTGTTTAGGAGAGCACGAAAAAGATCATACCTGCGGCTACGCTTCTTTACTACGCTCCGGCAGCGGTCGACCCGGACTTGGAGGTAACGCAACCGAGCGATGAGGGGCTCGCCCAGCTTCGCCGCATTCAGTACTATCCGACGGCGGTCGCGCCCGCAGCGCTATAACAGACCGGCTGGCCGAGGGGCGTGGCCGATGCTCGGCGGAGCGTTCGCCGCGTTTACCGTGAGCGCCGCGATCATGCACTCTTATGCGGTGTTCCTGGTGGCTTTCATCGAGCAGTTTCGCTGGAGCCGCGCCGAGACCTCGATCGCCTACTCGGTGTCGCAACTGGTCGCTGGCGGGAGCTCGCCATTGGTCGGCGCGCTCGTCGACCGGCTCGGACCGCGCCGGCTGCTCCTGATCGGCGGCAGCCTACTCGTCGCGGGGCTCACCGGCAGCGCCGTGATCTCGGCGCTTTGGCAGAACGTGCTGCTCTACGGCATAATTATGACGATCGGAGCGAATTGCCTCGGGCTGGTGGTCTTCGTGCCACTGCTGTCGCGCCATTTCGTACGGCACCGCGGCATGGCGATTTCGATCGTTCAGTCGGCCAACGGTTTTGGGCGCGCCGCATCGGCACCGCTCGTTCAGCTGTCGATCTCGGCGATCGGCTGGCGCGAGACCTACCTCGTCCAGGCTGCGTTCGTCGCGGCCTCCGTGCCGTTGCTCGCCGCTCTGTTTCGTCGTGCCGCTCGTTACCCGGTCGCGGGTGAGCCGGCGGTGCTTGCAGCAGAGCCGGCTGGCGCGAGCCTGCCGCGGGCGAATTGGACCCTGTCGGAGGCGATGCGCACGCCGCATTTCTGGTTGCTTTTTGCGGTGTATCTGTTCACGGGGCTCGGCAGCTTTCTGGTATCATTGCACCAGCTTGCCTTTGCGGTCGATATCGGCTTCGACAGGCTCTACGCCGCAGGAGTGCTCGGCATCGGCAGCTTTCTCGCAATTGCGGGAACAATCTTTACCGGCAGTCTGTCGGATTATATTGGCCGCGAATGGTCGGCGATTCTTGCCTACGGCATCTCGATCATTGGTGTCGTCTGTGCGCTGCTGATCGCCAATCCCGACCAGCACTGGCTTTTATGGCTGCATGCGTGCTTCTTCGGCCTGACCTGGGGCGCTAGAGGTCCGGCGATCACCGCCAAGACCGCCGACCTCTTCCCGGGAGGCCGGCTCGGGACCATTCTCGGCGTGATCACGATCGGCAGCGGCATCGGTTCTGCTGCCGGAGCATGGGCGGCCGGTTGGATCTTCGATTTGTCCGGCAGCTACCGGCTTGCCTTTTCACTGTCGATTGCCGCCTATCTCTGCGGCTGCGCCGCTTTCTGGGTCCTCCGCCGGCCACCTGTGCGATAAATGCGAGACCCGTGGGACCCCGTCTTCGCCGGAAGCGGCGGAGAGCGCCTAATACGGAGCCGCGATTATGGCCGAAACTCTTCTTCCGACGACGGTGGTCGGCAGCTATCCCCAGCCGGATTGGCTGATCGACCGTGAGAAATTGACCCATCTGCCGCCGGTGCGGGTGCGGGCTTGGGAGTTGTGGCGTATTCCGGAACCGTGGCTCGCAGCGGCGCAAGATGATGCGACTGTGCTCGCGATCCGCGATATGGAGCGCGCCGGCATCGACATCATCACCGATGGCGAGATCCGCCGCGAAAGCTACTCCAACCGGTTTGCGACGGCGCTTTCCGGGGTCGATCTAGACCGGCCCGCAATGGTGCCGGGGCGGACCGGCGGCTCCGTTACGGTGCCGCGCATCGTCGGCCCGATCCGGCGGCTGCGGCCGGTCGAGGTCCATGACGTCGAATTCCTGCGCAGCAACACCGACCGTAAGATCAAGATCACGCTTCCCGGCCCGTTCACGATGTCGCGCCAGGCGAAGAACGAGTACTACGAGGACGAGAAAGAGCTCGTGATGGATTACGCCGCGGCAGTCAACGCCGAGGCCCGTGACCTGAAGGCGGCCGGCGCGGATGTGATCCAGCTCGACGAGCCCTGGGTGCAGGCACGTCCCGATGAGGCGCGGCGGCTCGCCTTGCCGGCCATCGACCGGGCGCTCGAGGGCATCCCCGGGCCAACCGCGCTACATCTCTGCTTCGGCTACGCCTATGTCGCGCGTAACAAGCCGAGCGGCTATTCCTTCCTGCCCGAGCTCACCGCGACGGTAGCGCAACAAATCTCGATCGAGGCGGCGCAGCCCAATCTCGATCTCGCGACTCTCGACGGTCTCGGCGACAAGACGGTGATCTTTGGCGTCATCAGCATGGGCGATCCCGAACCGGAGAGCCCGGAAACCATTGCCTCACGTATCCGCCGAGCGCTCGAGCACATCCCGCCGGAGCGGCTGATACCGGCCCCCGATTGCGGCATGAAGTACATCCCGCGCGATCTCGCCTTCGCCAAATTGAAGGCGCTGGCCGAAGGTACAGCTATGGTACGACGCGAGCTGACCGGCGCATAGAAGCGCCTCACGGCAAGACGTGCACGCCTACTTGATCCGTCCCCAGAGAGGAGTATTTGACGCGCATGGGGATTCGGCGAGGGTCGTGCAGCTGAGAGCGGCTGTCATCATTTTTCCTGGCTCAAACCGAGAGCAGGACGTCTGTGCCGCACTGGCGCGTGCCTGCGGACGGGAACCGTTGCGCGTGTGGCACCGCGACGCCGTTCTGCCGCCCAATGATTTGATCGTGCTGCCGGGCGGGTTTGCTTATGGCGACTACTTGCGATGCGGCGCTATCGCGGCACACTCACCGATCATGCGCGAAGTACGTGACCGAGCCGAAAAAGGCATACCGGTACTCGGCATCTGCAACGGGTTTCAGATCCTGACCGAGGCGGGTCTATTGCCCGGTGCGCTGCTGCCGAACCGGTCCCTGTGCTTCACGTGCCGCGATGTTCATTTGCGCGTCGAGAACAATCAAACCGTCTTTACTTGCGGGTACGAGGCCGGACAGACGATCCGGGTCCCGGTAGCGCACCACGACGGAAATTATAGTGCAGATCCGGAGACGCTCGACCGGCTCGAGGCGCGTGGCCTTATCGCCTTTCGCTACTGCGGACCCGATGGCGATTGCTCGGAGCAGGCGAACTTCAACGGATCGGCGCGGGCGATCGCCGGCATCTTCAACGAGACCCGCACTGTGCTGGGGCTGATGCCGCATCCCGAAAACGCGACCGACCCGCTGCTAGGCGGCACCGACGGGCAAGCCTTTTTCGACGGGCTGGTCGGCGCGCTGCAATGACCACGCCATCTGTTTGGTCCCCACTCTTGAGTAGAACGGAGCGGGAACACATTTATTCAGTCGGCATGGCCCGCCGCGCGCGGTAATTCCACCCTTATCTGATATGCCCTGTTATCACCTGTTCTTGAAATCTGAAATCGTGGAACATCAATTACTTGACCCTGATCCCTTTTGGCCTCGCGCGCGTGCGTGCGAACCAGGCATCGGATCAATAGATCGGGGCAATTCACCGAGGGCGGGGTCGGCCGCCGGCCGGTGGGATTCGCAAGTACCGCGGAGGTCAAATATCCCGCCCCGCCTGACATCCATTGCTATCCGCTGCTCCTGAAACCCGAAAACGAGGAACTTCGGCTATACGAGGCTCCAATATCACTGCAGAGCTGGCGGCCGAGCACGGGCTGAGCCCCGAGGAGTTCGAGCGGGCGGTCGCGATCCTTGGGCGTACGCCGAACGTGACCGAGCTCGGGATCTTTTCGGTGATGTGGAGCGAGCATTGCTCCTACAAATCATCGAGGGTCTGGCTGCAGACGTTGCCGACAACAGGACCGAGGGTGATCTGCGGGCCCGGCGAAAATGCCGGTGTCGTCGACATCGGAGACGGCGACGCCGTGGTCTTCAAGGTCGAGAGCCATAACCACCCGTCCTTTATCGAGCCATACCAGGGTGCGGCGACAGGGGTCGGCGGCATCCTGCGCGATGTCTTTACGATGGGCGCGCGGCCGATCGCGATCCTCGATTCACTGCGCTTCGGCAGCCCGGACCATCCGC
>JAFASL010000962.1 GCA_019244535.1 Alphaproteobacteria bacterium | reverse complement strand
CGTCGACGGCATAAACATACCCCGCGGTCCGCCGCAAAAGCCCCTTTTTGACCGGGAAATGCTTCTTTAGACCCTCGACGGCGATGACTGGGGCGCGGATGCCGGCTGTCACTGGCGCGCTGATAACCTCCTGGACAGCCATTTGCTAAGCCCCGCTTCCGTAGAGGCTGTCGGAATGCCAGCAAGCCGCCCAATGCCCTGGCCGCTTCTGCTCATAGGGCGGAAACTGCGCGCGGCATCGGTCATCCGCGAAGGCGCAGCGCGGCGCGAAGGTGCAGCCGGGCGGGAGATTATTCAGCGCCGGCACCATACCCGGGATTTCCTTCAATCTCTGGACCGAGTTGGCGGTTCGTCCCCCCATGATCTCGAGACGCGGGATCGACGCCAGTAGACCGTGCGTGTAGGGGTGGAGCGGCTGACCAAACAGTGTGTCGACCTCAGCTTCTTCGACCTTCTTGCCGGCATACATCACGATGACGCGCTGGGCGGTCTCGGCGACGACGCCGAGGTTGTGCGTAATAAGAATGATCGCGGTGCCCAGCTCCTTTTGCAAATCCAGCATCAAATCAAGGATCTGCGCCTGGATCGTCACGTCGAGCGCGGTCGTCGGCTCATCGGCGATCAGCACCCGTGGGTTGCAGGCGAGCGCCATCGCGATCATCGCGCGCTGCCGCATGCCCCCCGACAGCTGGTGCGGGTATTCGCGCGACCGCTGTGCCGGCTCGGGTATTCTGACCAGCCGCAGCATCTCGACCGCCTTCTTGTTGGCGGCGCTCTTCGAGAGATCCTGGTGGAGCCGCAGCGCTTCGGCGATCTGATGGCCGATCGTCAGCACCGGATTGAGCGAGGTCATCGGCTCTTGAAAGATCATCGAGATCTCGTTGCCGCGAATGTCGCGCATCTCGGCTTCGTCGACCTGCACCAAGTCTTTTCCCTCGAGGGTGATCGAGCCGCCGACAATTTTTCCAGGCGGGCTCGGCACGAGGCGCATGATGGATAACGCCGTCATCGACTTGCCGCAGCCGGACTCGCCGACTACCGCCAAAGTCTCGCCGCGCCGCAGCGAGAACGAAACGTCATCGACCGCCTTGACGATTCCCGAGCGGGTGAAGAGGTAGGTCCGCAGGCCTTTGATATCGATTACCGTCCCGGCCTGTTCGCTGGTTTTCGTCACCGCATAGGCGGTAGGCGGCTTGCGGTCGGTTGTCAGCTGCTCACTGGGCATCCAAGGCCACCCGGTATTGTGGTTGCTCAGCTGCGCTGCCGCGGGTCGAGGATGTCGCGCAACGCGTCGCCGAGCAGATTGGTACCGAACACGACGAAGCTGATTGCGAGCCCGGGGAAGATGACCAGCCACGGCGCGGTGCGAACGTATTCAGCCGCCGATTCCGAGAGCATGCGGCCCCATGACGGATGTGGTTCCGGTATACCGAGGCCGAGAAACGAGAGTGTCGCTTCGGTCAGGATCGTCGAGCCGAACTGGGCAGTGGCGAGAACGATGAGAGGCGCCAGCGTATTGGGAAGGATATGCCGTAAGGCAATCCGAAGCTCGCTCATGCCGATCGCTTTGGCGGACTCGACAAAGGGCTGCTCGCGCAAGGACAGCGTGGTGGCGCGGACGACGCGTGCCGAGTAGGGAATCAGCGGGATCGAGATCGCAATGATCGTGTTGTGCAATGACGGGCCGAGCGAGGCCGCCATCAATAATGCCATGACAAGCAGCGGCAACGATTGCAGGATGTCGATCAGGCGCTGCGCGGCGAGATCGATCCAGCCGCCGAGATATCCGGATAGCAGGCCGATGAGAACGCCGATACTCACCCCCAAACTCATCGAACCGCAACCCACCGCCAACGAGATGCGCGCGCCGTAGACGATCCGGCTATAGACATCCCGTCCCATGAAATCGCAGCCCAGCCAGTGCGCCGCACTCGGCCGCGCCAAGGACAGCGCCGAATTTGTCGTCAGCGGGTCGTACACCGTGATCAGCGGCGCGAAAAAGGCAGCGAACAGAAAGACCGCCATGATCATCGCCCCGACGGCGCCCAGCGGATAACGACGCGCAAAGAAGCGGATGGCGCTCCAGCGGCCTTCGACATTGGCTCCGGCTCTGGCCAACTCGGCGCGGTAGTCGATGCTGCTCAAATTATGCCTCCCGTTGCGGAACCTGTTTGTGGTCAGCCCGAATATTTGATCCGCGGGTCCAACGCCGCGTAAAGCATGTCCACGGTGAAATTGATGAATACGACGATGATCGCGATGTACATCACCAGGTTCTGCACGATCGGATAGTCCCGCCATCGGATAGCCTCGACGAGGAACCGCGCCACGCCGGGTATGTTGAAGACCGTCTCGGTGACGATCAGCCCGCCCATCAAAAATGCGGCCTCGATGCCGATCACGGTAACGACCGGCAGCACCGCGTTCTTCAGCGCATGGTGGTAGTTGACAACGTTTTCGGAGGCGCCTTTGGAGCGGGCGGTGCGGATGTAATCCTGCCGCAGTACCTCCAGCATCGACGAGCGGGTCAACCGCGTCATCAGCGCCGAGCTGCGGAAGCCGACGACCGCCGCCGGAATGCTGTACATCCCGAGCGCGGCCCAGAAGGATTGCGGCGCATCGGTGTAGATCGGGATCGTGCCGAAATAGCTGACAAACCCCATTAAGACCAGCAGCCCGAGCCAGAACGCCGGCATCGACAGGCCGGAGAGGCTGAGCACGCGCAAAATATAGTCGAGGCGCGTGTTCTGCTTGACAGCGCTGATCACGCCGAGGGGCACGCCGATCAGCACCGCGAAGCACAAGGCAAGGCCTCCCACTCTGGCGGTGATCGGGATGCGCGGCAGGATCTCGCGGATCGCCGGGCGGTCGGACACATAGGAGTAACCGAGATCGCCCTGCAGGAGCCCGCCAATCCATTGCGCATATTGGACCGGCAACGGTTTGTCGAGCCCCAGATCCTCCATGATTTTGGCCTTTTCAGCCGGGTCGACAAAGCCCGCCGCATCAAACAAGATATCGGCGATGTTGCCCGGTGCGAGGCGCAGCATCAGGAAGATGATCACCGATATCCCGAACAGAGTCAGGAGCATCAGGCCAAAGCGCCGCACCAGATAGGAACCCACTTCTCTCCTCCCTGACCTGCAGGCCGGGTGATCCGCAGGTTAGCGGAGCCGACGATAGCACGGCCCGCTCGGTGCCGTCGATTGCGTCTGCGTGACCCGCGCGGCTACCTGTCGAGCCAGAGATCTTCGAACCGGTTCCCGTTGAAGATGCTGTTGACCATCAGGGTCAAGCCCTTCAACTGCGGTTGCCAGCAAGTTCCGCCTCGGTTGTGAGAGATGATCGGGCGCGCGACATCCTCCTGCAGTTTTTTGTCGATTTCCCACACCAGCGCCTTGCGCTTTTGCTGATCGGCCTCGAGAGATTGGCGGTCGAACAGCTGCTGCAGCTCGGGATTGCAGTAACCGGTATAGTTTCGTTCGGAGCCGCAAGCATAGTTTTCGTAGAACTGCTGGTCGGGATCATCGACCGCGCTGCCGGTCACATTGAGCCCGAGCTGGTAGTCCTTGCGCGCGATTTTGGAAAACCAGTTGGCGGTTTCTATCGTGTCGAGCTCGCCGTCGATATAGATTTCTTTCAACTGGTCGATCAGGATCACCGCCGGATCGCGATATGTTGCGATGTTGCGGGTCGAAACCTTGATGTTGAGCCGCTTCTCCGGTCCGTAGCCGAGTTTTCCCATGATCGTTCGAGCCTCCCCCCGGTTCTTTTCGACATCGACACTGTAGCCCACCACGGTTTGCAGGACCTCCGGCGGCATTCCCAAGACTCCGGCCGGCGGCGGAAGCATCGCGCCGCCGATATCGCCCTGCCCCTCGGCGAGGATATCGATAAAGCTCTTGTGGTCGATCGCCAGCGCCAACGCCCGGCGGATGTCGGGATTGTCGAAGGGCGGCTTGTCACGGTCGACGAGAACGTTGGTGCTGACATTGGTCGGCCGCACCTCGCAGATCGCCTCGGGAGCCTGGCTCTTGACTTCCTTCATCAGCGGTATCGTTACCTCGTCCGGAAACGTCAGGTCGAATTTGCCGGCTTCGAACGCCAGCAGCGCGGTCGAGCGGTTCGGGATGATCGTGTATTCGATGCCGTCGAGATAGGGTCGGCCCGTCTTCCAGTAGTCCGCGTTGCGCGTGACCGTAATCCGCTCGTTGGGCTTGAATTCGCTGAATTTGAAAGGGCCGGTGCCGACCGGATGGGTGCGCATGTCCCGGGGCGAGATGTGACACGGATAGACGGGTGAGTAGCCCGAGGCGAGCAAGGCGATCAGCTCCGGTTGCGGTCGCTTCAGGTGAAAGACGGCTTCGCTGTCGCCGTTTGAGGTGACTGACTCGACGTTGTGGTACCAAATCTTGCGCGGATTGGTGCGCAGCTTTTCCGGCGCCTTGCCGAGCAGCAGTTCCCAGGTGCAGGCCACGTCCTTTGCCGTGAAGGGCCTGCCGTCGTGCCACTTGACGCCCTCGCGCAGTTTGAAGCTCAGCTGAGTGCCGTCCTCGCTGCTCTCCCAGCTGGTCGCGAGATCGGGCAGGATGGACTGAAGGCTGTTCTGCTTCACGTGCTGGTCGTAGACGACCAGATTGTTGAACACCCCCATCATCGGGAACACGGTCGAGATCGTCGCCTCTTCGAGGATCGACATGCTCGCTGGGCTGTCACGATGATAAACTTTGAGGATGCTGCCCTGCTTTTGCGCGAGCGCCGGGCTGGCGGCGCCAAACCCTGCCAGCAAGCGGGCCCCTACCGCGGTCGCTCGAAGGTGCCGGATCACCGCCGCCCTTCCCACCTCTTTACCGGTCGAGCCATACGTCTTCCATTCGCAAACCGTTGTAGATGCTATTGACCATCGCGGTATAGCCCTTGACGTAGGGATGCCAACAGGTGCCGGAACGGTTGTGCCATAGGATCGGCCGCGCGGCGTCATCCGCGAGCTTGCGCTCGATCGCCCAAACCAGCTCTTTGCGCTTTGCCGGGTCGAATTCCATCGATTGCCGGTCGACCATCTTGTCCAATTCGGGATTGCAGTAGCGGTCGTAATTGCCTTCTGCGCCGCAAGTAAAATTCTCGTACAGAGTCTGGTCAGGGTCGTCGAGGCCGTTGCCGGTCAGGTTCAAGCCCACCGTGTAGTCGCCACGCATCACCTTGGGGTGCCATTGTACGGTATCGATCGGCTCGAGTTCGGCGTCGATATAGATCTCCTTTAGATGGTCGATCAGGATCACCGCCGGGTCCCGGTAGGGCGGGATGTTGCGGGTCGCTACGGTGACTTTGAGCCGCTTGTCCGGGCCAAACCCGATGCTTTCCATGATTTGTCGGGCATCGGCGCGGTTCTTTGCTACATTGGGATCATAACCCGGCAATGTCTTCAACATTTCGGCCGGCATGCCCCATACCCCCTCGGGCGGTGGCAGCATGGCGCCGCCCAAGTCACCCTTGCCCAGGGTCAAAGTGTCGAGAAAGGCTCTGCGATCCAAGGTCAGCGCTACCGCCCGGCGCAACTCAGGCTTGTCGAAAGGCGGCGCTTCGCGGTTCATCATTACGTTGCGGTTGACGTTCGACGGCACGAGCTCGCAGATCGCCTCCGGATCCTGGCTCTTTACGTCCTTAAGCATTGGTACTTGCAGAAAATACGGCGAGGTCATGTCGACCTTGCCAGCGACAAAGGTCAGTACTCCGGTAGAGACATTTTTAATGATCGTGTATTCGATGCCGTCCAGATAGGGCCGGCCCTTCTTCCAATAATCCGGGTTTCTGGTGA
>JAFASL010000953.1 GCA_019244535.1 Alphaproteobacteria bacterium | reverse complement strand
AATATCCCTGATGATACCAGCCGTTGTGCCACCTGTGATGGTAGTATCTGCAATGGTTGTAGCCGTTCCACCAGCAACGGGCTTCCGCCTTGCCTGAAAGGAGCACGGTCCCGAGTAGCAGCGCGGCTACTGTGCACGTTATGATGTTCATGCGAGTTGCTCCGTTCAGTTGTATAAATTTCGTTTTGCGTGTCATTAAACAGCATATTTCAACCTGGGTTTCACACAGGAGGGAATAGAGCCAAGGAAAAATGGTTAACTCCGCAATCAGCGGGACGAATTTCGAAGCCAGGCCCGGAAGTTACCGGACCGCCGATCTAACTAACCCTGCCGGCGTAGAATAGCAGCTGTAGGGCTCGCGGACACGCCCGCGCGCGTGGCCGCCTTGATGGGGGAACGGGACCGGCCTAGGCTGCCATAAAAAATTATCCAATCCCGAAGGAGGGCGCTGCGGGATGGGCGGCCTGCGATGGGCAGTGTCGTGGCTTCTCGTGCTAGCGGTCGGACTCGCTCCCATCCTGCTCTATTGGGCCGGTGGTATCATCAGGCGATCTGTTCGGCAGAAGTGGCGGTCTTGGCCTCGGCCGGAAGACGAGCGGTCAGGCCAGGCGAAGGCGAGCGAGCGCAAGTGACCAACACGGCGCCTGCGGACCTGACCAGGCCGGCGCCTTAACCCAGTGTGACCTGTTTCACACCATCCCTGAATTTCCTACCGTAGCATTACCGCGAAGTGCCGGGTCTGTCACTTGCTGGTTGTGGAAATCAGTGCGGGTGGGTGCGGAGTTAATGGGATGGGGTTGTTTGGAGCTTAAAGAAAAAGGTTCTACGGGAGGCAGAAAAACTTGGACTGGGTGGTAATTCACTGGTTTGAACTCGCTACTCTGATACTTCTTTTCTTGAACCTGTGGTTTGTGTCCTCGGTATTGCAGGCATTGAAAGAAACAAATCGCTGGCTGGCCTTTCTAACACAACTCCGATGGGATGAGAGGCACGAACCAGAAAGCCCGACAGAGCAATAACCCGTCGATAAGCCGCAACCGATCCAATTGCCAGGCAATATACCGCCGGTTCGTCGCGCCCATCCAAATCCTAGCGCGGTTCCATTGCCTCGCGCCGCTTGAGATTGGCACGCCTTTCCCGTTCTGTCGGCATCGGCACACGCGCCCAGGACGGCTCCACGATCTTGTTTCGAGTGGCACGAGCGGCTCGTCTGCTCAAAATGCGGCAGCCGCGAAATCGACATGGTGGTGACCGGCTCGAAGGCGCTAACGGCTCCAGGTGCTTGCGCTCCGATCGCCGAGTGGGGGCATATACTCTGCGCCGCGCAGCAACGGACCCCAGCCGAAATTCACTGCTGCCAGCCTTCGCACTATATGGTTCAATCGGGCGTGGCCTGCCTCACCAGCACCTAATCCGATGCCATACGTAGTTGTAATTGTTGGTGCCGAACACGTGCTCGAAGGTCTCGCTCCATCGTTCGTAAGCCCGATTGCGGCGCTCCGAAAGCGACAAGACGAGTGGGTCCTACAATCTTCGTACTTCGAATCGTTAGAATTTGACGACGCTCTTTATCAATGTGCAAAAGAACTTCTATTGAGAATTCACCAAGTGTTGGCACTCTACCTTAATTTGACCAGCGAACCATTATCTATTCGCTCTATCCTAAAACTCTCCGATGACGATAAAGTTCTCGCTCGGCGGCTCTTTGACACGTTCCAAGTAAACGTTTACCTATCGCCCAGACATGTTTTCCCTCCAACGGCATCGGGGACTCTCGCGACTGATGTCCTTTCCCTCGCGATGGATGACCCTGCGATTAAGGAAGCTTTGTCATTGACTGGCCATAAGCCACTTACGTGGGGACAAATTTATGATGTTCTCGAGTTTCTTAGAGTAAAGCGTTCAAAGGTAAAGCAAACAGCAGCTTACTATCGTCACCTCGGTAATCCTAAAAATGATCGCCTTCCGACTAATCCACCAACTTTGTCCGAGGCGATGAACGCCATCAAAGACGCCATCAAGTCAGGTAGAACTGTCGTCGGGACCACCGTGACACCGGACGTCGACGTATCGATCCTGGCCAACGCCGGTTACGACTTCCTGCTGTTCGATACCCAGCACTCCGCCTGGGAGATCAAGCAGCTGAGGCCGTCGATCGAGACGATGCGCGGCAAGCAGGCGGCGCCGCTTGTGCGCGTCGCCGCGAACCAGGCCTATCAGATCTGCTTTGCGCTCGACGCCGGGGCACGAGGCATCATTGTGCCGATGGTCAACACCCGCGCGGAGGCTGAGGCGGCCGTGCGCGCCTGCCGCTATTTTCCCCTCGGCAACCGCAGCAACGCCGGGGTGCGCGGCGAGTGGGGTGAGTTCAAGAATTACCGCGATTACATGGATGCCGTGAACAACGAGCTCGTTATCCTACCGATGATCGAGACGAACGAGTCGCTGGAGAACCTCGATGCCATCGCCTCGGTCCCGGGCGTCGACGTCCTGCTGGTCGGCCCCTCCGATCTTTCGATCGAGCTGGGGGCGCCACTCGACTACCAGTGCGACCACTATCAGCGAGCGCTCAACAAGATCGCGGCGGCCGCCGCAAAGCACGGCGTTGTCGCCGCGATGTATTTCATCCCGCCCGGGATGGACCCGAACTTCTACGTCCAGAAGGGGTTCAAGTTTTTCACCATGCCGTGGGGTCCCTGGGCGACGGCTGGGATCCAGAACGGCCTGTCCGGGATCAAGCGCTAACGACGACGGTCGACGCGCGGATCGATCGCGAACTCGATACCGCCGAGCGTTTGCCGCTCGTCCCGCGGCTGAGACGCGCCGACAGCGGACATAAGGTGCGACTGCGTTAACGAACCAATGGGGCATCGGCCATTCCCGCAAGCCCCGCGCGGCTTACTGGACCTTGAATAGCAGATGCTGCCGGTTCGACGTGTGCGGGCGCACTTCGCTCGGCCACCGTCCGCGCTCCACGGCCTCGGCCCACTGCGGGCTCTCTAGGACTTGCGGATCGTCGATCTCGTAGATTTCACTGGTCTGCTAACTAGGCCGCTTTTGCCCATAGCTGCGCGGAGGCGAGGCGGGCGCCTTCGGCGAGCGATTGCAGTTTGAGCCAGACGATCTTGCTGTCGACCTGAACGCGACCCGCGAAAGTTCCGAAGCCGCAATCGACTCCAGCGATCACATTTTCGCGCCCGACGACGTTGGCAAAATTCAGGATGCGATCGACGACGACCTCCGGGTGCTCCACGGTGTTCACCGTCGAATCGATAACGCCCGGAATGATCGCCTTTCCGGCGGGCAACTTCACCTCGCGCCAGATCTTCCATTCGTGCTCATGCCGCCCGTTGGCGGCAGGGAACGACACCGCTGTCGGCTTTGCCGAAAGCACGATGTCGATGATGTCCTTGAGTGGTACGTCAGTGTGACGCGGTGCCATAGTCGAGCCCCAGCACACGTGCATGCGCATTCGGTCAGCCGGAATATCGGCGACCGCTTGATTAAGGGCAGCGACATTCACCGCGATGATCTCGCGGAAATCGGAAAGGCTCTTGTCGAGATACACGGTGTGGCGAAGCATCGCCAGGTCGGGACAGTCAAGCTGCAGGAGAAAGCCCGCGTCGACGATCGCCTCGTATTCGCGCTTCATCGTATTCGCAAGGGCATACACGTAGGCCTCTTCGGTCTCGTAATGTTTGTTCTTGAGATAGCGGGCGATCTGTCCAGGTGACGGCGCCGTCATGAACAATTCGGTGGCGTTCGCGGCGCGCATCACTTCCTTAGACAGATCGATGTCGGCTTGCGCGGCGGCCCAGTCCTTCCAGGTCACCTCGCCGGTGCAGGACGGCCGATACTGAAACGGCGAGGCGAAATGCGCGAGCAGCTGGGCGAGTTCGGGGAATTCTGGATCGCCGGTGCCGAGGGGCGGTGTGCTCTCGCCGTCGAATCCGGCGAGCCGGTCGAGCACGTGCACGGTATAGTCGGTGCGGCCCTGTTCGCCGTCGTTGATGACGTCGATGCCGCTTTCGATCTGCTTCTGCACCACATGCGCGATCGCCTCGCCGACCGCGGTGTTGAGCTCGGCCTTGCGCGAGCCACGATTTTGCTGTTCGGCGAGCAAGAGTTCGACCACCTTGGTGGTGCGCGGCAGACTGCCGGTATGCGTCGTGAGAATCCGGTCGGTGCTGCGTTTCATGTGATTTCGATCTCCGCCAGCCGTGTCCGCTTGGGCCCGTCCCTTGGGCCAAAACCGACTCGGATCATGGTGACTCTCCAGCCGGCGGACAAGCAAGCAGCGCGCTTGCACAACGGGACCGCTTGCCCCTAGGTAGCAGACCTTCGCCGGACGGCTGACGAGCGGATGGGTTGCGCCGTAAGCGGACGCCTCCCGCATAGGGCGTCGACGGCTCCGCAAGACCCCCGGAAAAACGGGTTTATGACGGACACTCCGATCAACGTAAGAACACCCTCACTGGCAATGGCTAGCGCTGTCGGCAGTTTCGTCCGCCGCCTGACATACGGGAACCTCTCCCAGGCGTGGCGTTAGCACCGTCGAGGATCGATGTAACTCGCGTACCGGCGTGTTGACGCACCTATGCGGACATCAACCTCGACTATCGCTCCGAGCCGGAGTTATCCGCGGTCCTCCTTATGCTGCAGCGTTTGCAGAACGCCACCTCATAAAGGACGTTGCCGATGAAGCGCGAAATCATCCGGGTCGAGCTTCTGTCGACCTATCTCGAAAACTGGAAGGCGCCGACATCGGCTGTGACCCGCGGTGATGCACGATTTATGTCTCCGGGTTTCCGCTTTTGACCCGGCGACGGGCACGGTGATCGAAGCGCCCATCGAGCGGCAGGCTGGATCGGCTGCCGTGCACGGGAGGACTCGACACAGGGAGACGGACGATGAAGGCAATCGTTGTGACGGAGCAGGCCGCGGGAACGGCCGGGATGAAGCTGATGGAGCGGCCCGAGCCGCAGCCAGCGATAAATGACGTCGTCGTTCAGATTCATGCCTCGGGATTCGTCCCGACTGAGATGGAGTGGCCCTCGACCTGGACCGATCGCCGCGGCCGTGACCGAACACCGTCGATCCCCGGCCACGAGCTTGCGGGAATGGTCACCGCCCTCGGCTGGGGCACGACGGGACTGTCGGTAGGACAGCGGGTGTTCGGCCTCGCCGACTGGTATCGCGACGGCACCCTTGCGGAGTATGTAGCCATCGAGGCACGCAACCTCGCGCCGTTGCCGGGCGACGTCGACTTCACGGTGGGCGCGAGCCTGCCAATCTCCGGCCTCACCGCGTGGCAGGGACTGTTCCAGCTCGGCCACCTTCAGGCGGGGCAGAGCGTCCTCGCGCACGGCGCGGCAGGCGCAGTCGG
>JAFASL010000951.1 GCA_019244535.1 Alphaproteobacteria bacterium | reverse complement strand
CCGAGAGCTGCGCAAACCACCAGCAGCAGGCAGCAGGCGGCCGGCCCCCAGACGATCGCGACCGCCATCCCGCCGGCGATTGTGCCGGCGAGGATGGACAGAAATGTGCCTGCTTCCATCAAGGCATTGCCGTCAACCAGCTCGGCGGTCGCCAGATGCTGGGGCAGCAGCGAATATTTGATCGGGCTGGTAAACGCCGCCTGCGTTCCGAGCACGAACAGCATGACGAGCGAGAGCATCAGATTATCGGTCAGCAACGCGGCACCGGCACCGAACACGGCGACGATTTCGGTACCTTTGAGGATTTGCAGCAGCCGCGAGCGCTCGAACCGATCGGCCAGCTGGCCCGCGGTCGCCGAAAACAGAAAAAATGGCGCAATCAGCGCGCCTCCGGCGAGCGCTGCCACGGCGCCAGGATCGGGACCGGCCGCCGCGCCATAGGTGATCAGCATGATGAAGGCGCTCTTGAAGAGATTGTCGTTGAACGCCCCGAGCGTCTGGCTCAGGAGCAGCGGCAGAAAGCGCCGCGCTCCCAACAATTCGATCTGTTTGCTCATTCTTCAGTCTCGCTGTCTCACGATGGCCGCCCAGATGCCATGCGCGATCTCGTCGGCGGCATTGGAAAGAGGGCCACTGATCCGCCCATAGGTGAGGAAGGTAGCGGCCTGGATGACCGGTCCCATGACCAGCGCCGTCGCCACCATGCCGTCGCGTGACCTCACCTCGCCGCGGCGCATGCCGTCGGCGAGCACATCACGCACAATGTCGACCGGGTTCGCCGCGCCCCTATAGGTCTTTAACCGGACATGCTGCTCGAGCAGCAGAAACCGGGCGAGGTCCCACTCCCGGTCGAAGAATTCACAAATGAAGCGGACCATCGCCGCGATCTTGCGGCGCGTCGACGGCTCGGGGGCCTGGATGCGGTCAAGCTCTCCGGCGAGGCGGGCGTAATTCTCCGTGTAAAGGCGTGCGACCAGCTCGTTCTTGTTGGCGTAATAGCGGTAGAGCGACCCGACCGCGACCCCGGCGCGTTCGGCGATCATCGGCACCGGTGTGGCGTCCACGCCCCGCTCGGCGAAGAGGTGCAGCGCCGCCTCGTCGATCCGGCTCTTGAGCTCACCTTTGAAGCTGCCTTGTTGCATGCACGGTAAATGGAATGAATGTTCGTTCACTTTAGGACCGGCAGCGGCCGATGTCAATCGGACTTCTCTAGGATCTTATTTACCAGCCGGCGCGTCCGCGCGGGCTTTTCGACCTAGCCCTGGCGGATACGGGTGGCGCGCCGAGGTATTTTCCGAATTTAGCTAAATCGTTGGGGGCCATCACCGCTCGAAGCGCATACGCATCCGACTGGACCCGGCCGATACAACACGCGCGGGCCGCACTGTACCCCGCCGACCTCACCATTGAAGCGGCCGCCGCATTGTAAGATCCGAATGGGTAGGCAAACTCCTCCACGGCTGCACCAAGCTGGCTCTCGAGGGTCTGTTTGCTGGCGTAGATCTGATCCCACAACATGCCCGGGTTTTTAATTTTATCCAGCCGAGGATGCGATCTGGTGTGGCTCCCGATCTCCATTCCGGCGGCGAGTATTCTCCGCAACTGAGGCCATGACAGAAAGCCTGGAGCATCAATAAAGTTCGTGATCACAAAAAACGTCGCATTGTAATGATATTCCTCCAACCTGGGCAGGGCATTTACGAATTGGTCTTCCCAACCGTCATCAAAGGAAATAATCACCGGCTTGTCCGGCAGTTCGCTTTCCCTTTTGAGATAACCGACGAGGCTGGCAAAGGGGATAACGTGGTATCCATTCTCCTGAAGATATTTCATCTGCCGATCGAACACTTCAGGAGTTACGGTCAGCCGCCGTTCCGCACGTGAGCTGAACGAGACCGGCTGCCGGATGTGATGGTACACTAGGATCGGAACTTCTACTGCGAACGGTTTGTCAAAAGAGGGCGGCTGGCGCTCTGATCCCGCTTTCGGCGGCGCCGGCGGCTCGACGTCGTCAGCGGCCCGCGCGACAGGTTGGCCGGGAATTGGGAGGCAATGCTGGAGCAGAAGGACGAGCAGGATGAGAGGGCCCGGGTAAAACGCCCGCCCCCAGCTGAATAATTTCTTGTCCATGTCGATTTGGATCAACAGGAGCTCAAACGGGGGCCAGCCGAGAATAGCCAGTATCCGTGCATTTCGGCCGGAGGATCTGGATGACCTCTACCGCGTCTGCCTGGCGACGGCTGCCGAGGGCGCCGCGGCCTATCGAGATCGCAAACTGGTCGGGCACGTTTACGCCGCGCCCTATGCCGTGCTGAGCCCGGGGAGCGTGTTCGTCGTGGAGGACGCCCAAGGGGTCGGCGGTTACATCGTTGGCGCCCCGGATACGCGTGCCTTCGAGGCGGGGCTGGAAGCCGAGTGGTGGCCGGGCCTCAGGAAGGCCTATCGGGATCCTTCCGACAAGCCGCGCGCCGAGTGGAGCCCGGACCAGGTGATGATTTATCGGATTCACCACCCCGCACGCGCGCCGGCCGAGATCGTCCAACCTTATCCCTCTCATCTCCACATCAACCTTCTGCCACACCTTCGCGGAAAAGGCTTTGGGCGAAAGTTGATGGATGAGTGGCTCCGGACGGTCCGCAAGATGGGCTCGCGGGGCGCGCACCTCGCAGTAGGAGCAGCGAATTTGCGGGCCATCCGATTTTATCGAGCTTGCGGCTTTCGGGAGCTGCAAGCGCCCTCGCCGACGTCTTCGGCCGCCATCTGGTTCGGCGTTCCCCTGGCGGAGCGGTGATGCCCGGTCTAGCCCCATACATCGCGCGCGGTCTCGACGACGAGGCGCAGCTTGGCGGCCTCTTCCGCGATCGTCAGCGCGTTGCCGTCGACGGTGGACGAGAAGCCGCATTGCGGGCTGATACAGAGCTGCTCGAGCGGCACGTATTTCGCGGCCTGGTCGATCCGGCGCTTCAGATCGTCCTTACTCTCGAGCGCCGCCCGCTTGCTGGTGACGAGCCCCAGCACCACCCGCTTGTTGCCCCTCGGCACAAAGCGCAGCGGCTCGAACCCGCCCGAGCGGGCGTCGTCGTATTCGAGAAAGAACCCGTCGACCGCGAGCTCGCCGAACAGCGCCTCGGCGACATGGTCATAGCCGCCCTCGGCCATCCATGAGGAGCGGAAATTGCCGCGGCACATATGCGTGCAGATCGTCATGCCGGCGGGTCGGTTGGCAAGCGCCGCGTTGATTACCTTGATGTTGGTCAGGTGTTGCGTGTCGCCGTCGCCGCCGATGCTCGTCACATAGGCACGCTGCGCCGGGTCATTGAGATAGGCAAGGCTCGTGTCATCGAGCTGCAGGTAAGTGCAGCCAAGCTGGTGCAGCTGCGCGATCTCCTTCGAATAGATCGCGGCGATGTCGTCCCAGAACGCCTCCATATCGGGATAGGCGCTTTCGTCGATTGCGGCGCGGCCGCCGCGGTAGTGCACCATGCTCGGCGACGGGATCGTCAATTTCGGCGTCGCGCTCGTCACCGATTTCAGAAAGGCAAAATCCTCGCCGAAGATTGTCTTTTCGAGCTTGAGTTTGCCGCTGATCTGATGCGCTGTCGGGTTGAACTCCACAGTCCCGCCCTCACTGCGGAATTGGATGTTGAGCCGCCGCTCCGCCTTGGTTACGCCGCCAATCTGGTAGATGAAATCCATGTGCCAGGAGCCGCGGCGGAACTCGCCGTCGGTCACCGATTGCAACCCGATCTCCTCCTGCATCCGCACTGCATCGCGGATCGCCGCATCCTCGGCGCGCCGCAATTCCTCGGCTGACAAACGTCCGGCTTCATGCTCGGCGCGCGCCCGCAGCAATTCCGGCGGGCGCAGCAGACTGCCGACATGATCGGCGCGAAACGGCGGGCCCGACAGGTCATTCATCGTCACCTCCCCATATTTCCTTTCCACACCCGGAGCGCGATTTGTGGCGTCATCAATGATGACGGCGGCTTCATCAGATTGGCAACCTCGAGAAATCGCGTGGCCAGCACGGCATCGTATTGCGCCGCCTGAAAGAGTTTCATGAGGTACCAGTTGACGAAGCGCAGCTGAGTGGTGCGTTTGCCCTCGACCGCCCGATGCTGCAGATCACCGCCGACCGCTATCTGCCAGGGGATGTCGACCAGCTTGGCCGCCGTCTGGAAGAAACGGCGGGAAAGATCTTGCACCCCGGCGGCGAGGCACTCGTGCAATGCCAGCGCTTCGGTGCAGGCGACCGTCATCCCCTGGCCATACACCGGATTAAAGCTGCACAAGGCATCTCCAAACACCAGAAACCCGTCCGGGAAACGGTTCAGCTCTTCATAGTGCCGGCGCAAATTTGCCGTGAACTGGTATGGGGCGAGCGGGGTCAGCGGTTCAGCGTCTTTGATGACCTCGAATATTTCCGGTTCTGGCAGGCTGCGCGCAAACTCGATATAGCCGGCCTCGTCCATCGGCGGGCGGTCGCCGAGATAGCCGCCCAAAGTCACGATCCAACGCTCGTCTTCCTGCGCCAGAATGACGCCGAAGCGCCAGCCCGGCTCGCAGCCGGCCATGACGAGGGCCCGCTTACCGGGGAGATGTTCGGGACGACGACGGTACAGCCGGGTCATGTAGGCGATATTTACCTGGACACCCTCCTCGCGCGGTTTGGTATAGCCGAGCGCCTCAAGCCATGCCGAACTGTGCGACCCTCGGCCGCTCGCATCGAGGACGAGATCGGCGTCCATCGTCGCGGTGCCTCCTCCTTCGCCGCGCCGGAGCCGCGCGCTGATTCCGGTCATCCGGATTCCGGCCGGATCAAATACCGGCTCCAGCGCGTCGCTATGCTCCAGCAGGCGAACGTTGGAAAGCTGCAGCAGCCGCCGCCGCACGCCGTCCTCCAGCATCGGGCGGCTGATCAGCAGCCCCCGCAGCCCGCTCGGCGCGTTCGCCAGATAGACGCCGTGATTGAACCAGCGGACCTCATCGACAAGATCACCGTAAAGAGCGCCCTGTCCGATCATTTCTTCGCTGAGGCCAGGGAAAAACTGATCGAGCACCTCGCGCCCCCGCGCGAGCAGCCCGTGCGCGTGCCGTCCTTGCGGGACGCCTTTGCGAGGTTCATGCGTTTCGGGCAGCGTATCCCGTTCGAGGAGGCTCACCTCGTCGTAATGGTCGGCCAACGCCCGAGCGGCCAACAGACCGCCCATACTGGCGCCGATGACAATTGCGTGCTTCCCGAGATGTGCCATGGCGTCGTCCTTTCGTCGCCTGGTCTCGTAATGGATTGGTACGCCCGTCCCCCGATCGAGGTTGATCGATACCTGGCCTGAACCCGAGGGAATGGATATCGCCTCCGGCGAGGGATCGCGTCGGGTCGCGATGGCCTCGCCGATGCCGGCGCGAATTGTTCGATTCGCCGCTTCCTTAAAGCGAGGCCGGGTTCCCGCGCGCGTTGTTTCAGATTTTCAATCGCCCAGTGCGCAGCGAAATTAAATTCTCCGGGTTCGAGAGATCTAACGCCAGCGAGAAAACGAGCATCGTCAGAACGGCGGCGGCCCTACG
>JAFASL010000825.1 GCA_019244535.1 Alphaproteobacteria bacterium | reverse complement strand
TTATAATAATCATATATTCTGGATTTGTCAATAACCGAACACACGGTTCGGCTGATCGGATTACCATAGTGCGGCGCTACGTTGCCTCGAGGATCGGCCCTATGATCTATTGCGTGCTGAAAAATGCGAACGGGTCACCCCGATATGCGGTGTTTTTCTGGCCAGCCCACTGCGTATGGCTAATCAAATGCACTCGACTCTGATCGGGCGGAATCGACAGGAATTGATTTTTGACGGACCTGTGCCCTAGGTACTATCAATTAATGGTGGCACTCGTCGACCGGAACGCAGGCGTAGGCCCGGGGCCGGCCGCTCGAGCAAGACCTCTCGGCGAAAGCGGACGAGCCGGGCCGGCCGTCCACCGGTTGTCGCACTGATACCGCCCGACTCTTCGACAAGCCCTTGATGCTCGACGAGGCGGCGGAAATTTTGCTTGTGCAGTCGGACCCCCGATAATGCCTCTACCGTACGCTGTAGCTGAAGAAGCGTGAACACCGGCGGCATCAACTCGAACACGACCGGGCGATACTTGATCTTCGCTCGCAGCCGGCCGATAGCAGTGGCGAGGATCCGGCGATGGTCAGCTGCCATTGGCACTCCGAAGTTCGGACCGCATTCCGAAAGAGTCGAACCTCCCAAATCCCGCCAATGCTCGTGGATGAGGCCCGCCTCATACAACAGTTCGTAGCGCTCGAGAACGAGTTCTTCATTCCATGAAGACGCGAAAGCAAGGCCGACCCTCTCCTCGCGCAGCCGACGCTCCGTTTGAGTCGCGCCCCGCACCGTCCACGATTGCAGGCAGTCTTCGATCAGGCCAAGCGCAGTCGGCTTTCCGTAACGCCAGTCCTCCCACGGGAAAAAGCGGTACCATGGCTGCCACAGCGCCTCGACGGCTCCGCTCGGCCGGGCTTCCCGTACCAACGCCAGATAGGCAACGGTCAGCGCGCGAGTGGGCTGCGTCTCGTCAGTTTCGGTGCGGTCACGGTCGCCAAAGGTGTATAGCTGCTCTACATATCCGAGTCTCTGGCTGGTCTGCCTCTCTACCCACGCGCGCAGCCCAACTTCTAACGTTCGGTGCTCGATCTCTAGGGGGCCGGAGGGCAGCCCCTCGATCGGCTCAGACCGGGTCCGGAGAGCCAGGACGCGCGGTTCATCGACAGTCGCGGTGACGATCGCAGCACTCAGGCTAATTGACAAGGAGACCCCGCGGGAGTGTTCACTCGCGTGCTCTCGGACACTCAATGCCGCAATACAGCGGGCTCTACTCTTCATAAGTTGGGATTACCTCGGCTATTATATTGCCAGCGGATTGTACATTAGGTAGCGTTTCAGCCGAAGGAGATCTCCCTCAGCTCGACTTTTGCAGGTGCTCAAATTCTTTCACCGCAACAATTTGGCTAACGGGCCATTCATGACGCGACGATCTCGGCAGTGGTCCCCTTATGGGCATGTTCAATAATATCGTTCCTGTTCGATTTAGGCAGGCCCGCTTTCGGCCGCGTCAGGGTGGCAAATGGCACGTTGTCTGCGAAGCCACAGGATCACGATGATGCTCAACAGCATCTTCAACGACTCGTGCTTCGACGACGCTTGGCTCGAGTAACAGCTTCTACTAGCGGTGTTGGGAAGGGTGACCCGGGAAACCGGGAGCGCTCGAATCGGTAGGTGGAATGTCGTTGCTGCAAAACTTCCGCGTCACGCAAATTGGAAACGGTCTCGCCGCGGCGGTGGCCGGACGTCTGTTCGCCGATGTCGGTGCGATTGTCAGCTGCATCGAGCCTGACGCATCGACAGCCCTGGCAGTCTATCTTAATCACGGCAAGCGGGCTGTCACCACAGATCCTTTGGCACAGCGCACTGAGGTCGCAAACGCCGATCTGATCGTTTGCGAGGACCGCCCCCAGTCGCTCCGTACGCTGCAGCGCGACGTCGACAGCCTCCGTAACCTCAATTCGACTGCGGCACTTATATACATCTCGCCTTTCGGGCAGACCGGACCAAAGGCCGGTGACCCAGCGAGCGATCTCACATTGTTCTTCGCCAGCGGCATAGCGCGGCTATTAACGGGACAGGTCGAAGATTTGACCGAACCGCCGATCCGCCCGGTTGGCGAGCAATCTGCCTTTATAGGAGGTCTCTCCGCGGCCTGCGCCGGCATGCATGCGGCACTGGCCGCTCCCGGAGCAGTGATCGATGTATCGATCATGGAAGCGTTGGCCACTATGGCAGTCGCCGAACTGACGCGCGCCGGGCTTAGCGGTAAGGTCCGTTCGCGCCAGCGTGAGGCCGATGGCAACGGGGCCACCGTCACGATCTTGCCGGCGCGCGATGGGTACGTCGCGATTTCGCCTCGTGAAGACCGGCAATGGGCATCATGGCTTGCGGTCATGGGCTCTCCCGACTGGGGAAGCGACCCGCGCTTTGCTACCAAACCCGACCGGGTTGCCAATTGGGACGCGCTCCACACGCTGATGTCCGCTTGGAGTGGCCAATACGCCAAGCGGTGGATTGCCGACGCTGCACAGGCCGCTCATGTGCCGAGCTTCCCATTGCTCGAGCCGGCAGAACAATTCGGCTCGCCGCAGCTCGAGCACCGCAAATTCTGGCGAGACATCGAGCTTGGAGGACGGAGGATCAAGGTACCGGGATCGCCTTTCGGGTTGCGGATTGCTCCCAGCGTTAGCAATTCGGCCGGCCGCGGCACTGGGTCCTTGCCCCTCTCTGGCATTCGTGTCCTAGACTTCAGCTGGGTTATCGCCGGCCCGACGGCGACACGTTATCTCGCCGCGATGGGCGCTGACGTTATGAAAATAGAGGCACCCGGTCGTGGCGACCCCGGCCGCGCCTCAGAACTACACACCGTGCTCGGTCAGACAAAACGAAGTGTTGTCCTCGATCTGAAAAGCCCGGAAGGAGCTGACACTGCGCGCGCGCTCGCTTTGCGATCGGACGTGGTTATCGAGAACTTTGCGACCGGCGTGATGGACCGGCTGGGCCTGGGTGCTGAGGATCTGCAAACGCTGAACCCCGATCTCATCTACGTGTCAGCTTCCGGTCTCGGGCGGACCGGACCGGAGGCGCACGCTGTCGCCTACGGCACGCTATTGCAATGCTATGCAGGTTTTGCCGGTCTCAACCGTCACCCGCATATTCCCCCTCGGGTGGGCTTCGCTTGGCTCGACCCGATGTGCGGGCTGATGCTCGCCTTCATCATCGCTGCAGCAGTGTGGCAAAGGCGGCACGCCGCCGGCCGGTGCAGTGTCGACTTTTCGATGATCGAGGCAATGTTATGGACGATTGCCGAACCGCTTCTGGAGACCCAGTTCGGATCCCCGCCATCACCGCGTGGTAACGATTCCAGCCGTTACGCGCCGCACGGCGCCTATCGCTGCGCCGGCGAAGACGACTGGATCAGCATCTGCATCACCAGCGATACGGAGTGGCGAAGTCTGTGCAGACTCGTCTCCGGAATAGCCCCCATGATGGAGTTTGGAGTTGACGAGCGGCGGCGCCGTCGTCATGCGATCGACCAGGCTCTAGCGGAGTGGAGCTGTCACCAGACCGTGCGGACCGCCGAGAATGAGCTGTTGCGCGCCGGCGTCCCCGCAGCAGCACTAGCCAATTCCCGGGACCTCGTCGACAGCGAACACTTCAAAGAGCGTGGCTTCTGGGGGAGGCACGGGGCCGGGTTTCTGCCCGGTCTGCCGTGGCGTGCGAGCTTCGGCCGCGCTTCCGGACCGGCGCCGCAACTCGGCGCCGACACCGAGACCATTTTGAGGGACCTGCTCGGGCTCTCCGCCGACAAGACTGCCGCTTTGCGAGCCTCCGGCGCACTCGGTTAATCAGGTCGCTGCCTCGCCGAGAATGGCCTTTGCAGCATGCACATAAGCACTGGCGAGCTGTCCATCTTGCACCAGTTCGCCGACATGGCAGTTGAACGTCTCACAGATCGCAGCAAGCTCGACGAAGCGGATGCGACGGCTACCGGTCTCGATCCGATGATAGGTGACCCGCGACATGCCGAGCAGGTTGGCCGCATCGTCCTGAGTCAGCCCAAGAGTGCGCCGCCGCCGCCGCAGAGCGGAGCGGATGCAGGCTTGGGAGTCATCGGGGTGTTGCATCACTTTTCTCCGACCTTGAACTGATGAATCCGCCTCCGATCGCAGTACCAAAGCGCGCTGGGATTGACAGCGCACTCAATGCTCACTGTTCGGAGTAATGTGTACATAGCAATTCCATAAATGATAATGAATGTCAATTTGAGAAAGATTGATTGCAACCAATGACGTGCCCTTGACGCACTATGACGGAAGAGCGGACGATGTCCTCCATCACGAATGATGCTTCGCTTCAACCGGAGATATTGATGGAGTTTTCGCTTTCCGACGATCTCATTGAGTTGAAAAAGCAGACCGAGCGGTTTGTGCGAAACAGGGTCCTTCCGTTCGAAAATGACCCGCGACAGACCGCTCACGGACCGCATGAAGAGTTGCGAAGCGAACTCGTCGCGCTCGGGCGCGAGGCGGGTCTCCTGAGCCCGCATGTCGGGCGCGACTGGGGCGGCCTCGGGCTGGATCACCGCGGCAAGGCAGTGATTTTCGAGGCGGCCGGCTACTCTCCGCTCGGGCCGGTCGCACTGAACTGCTTTGCCCCCGACGAAGGCAACATGCATCTTCTCGAAGAGGTCGGCGAGCAGCGCCAAAAAGAAGAGTGGCTGCGTCCAATGGCGGCCGGCCAGATCCGCTCGTGCTTTATGATGACCGAACCGGCCCCTGGGGCCGGAGCGGACCCTTCGATGCTCCTGACCACCGCCCGCCGGGACGGCGAAGAATTTGTTATCGACGGACGCAAATGGCTGATCACCGGGGCGGTAGGCGCCGAGCTCGGCATAGTGATGGCGCGCAACGAGAGTGACATTGACGGCCCTGCCGGGGCGACAATGTTTCTGACGCCAATGAGCGCGCCGGGAATTCATATCGAACGGGTACTGGACACATTAGACCAATACATGACCGGGGGTCATGCAGTCGTCCGCCTCGACGGGCTACGCGTGCACGAAAGCGCTGTGCTGGGGCGGGTCGGCGAAGGTTTCCGGTATGCGCAAGTGCGGCTTGCGCCGGCGCGGCTGACGCATTGCATGCGCTGGCTCGGGGCGGCGCGGCGTGCCCATGACATTGCGACGGACTACTCGATAAAGCGCACCGCCTTTGGCAGACCGATCGGCGAGCACGAGGGGGTCGGCTTTATGCTTGCTGACAATGAGATGGACATCCACCAGTGCCGCCTCGTGATCTGGCATACCGCATGGGTTCTCGACCAGGGCGAGCGAGGCCGGCACGAGTCAAGCATGGCCAAGGTAATCTGCTCCGAGGCGATCTGGCGGGTCGTCGACCGCAGTATGCAAATCCTTGGGGGCCTCGGCATTACCGACGACACCATCGTCGCGCGGCTCTTCCGCGAAGTCCGCCCGTTCCGCATCTATGATGGCCCTTCCGAGGTGCACCGCTGGAGCATCGCCCGGCAAGTGCTTCGGAATGCCGGAGCACACTAGAACGGGTGATAGATCGAGCGGACGTCGAACACGCCCCAGGTTCCCAAACGGGACCACCAACATTGACTCGCCATTGGCGACCCCGAATGGGTCATCATCTCCGCAGCATACATTTGCTCAGCGCGCGCCGAACTCCTGAAGCAGCGCGTCGCGGACCGTGTCGAGATCGAGCCCGTGGGCGTCAATGAGCGGGCTCGTCTCAACGATGATGTCGTCGATGTCTCGCATCATCTTCAGGCGCTTGTAAAGGTCCTCGGCATGAAGACCGAGCCCTTCCCCGAGGATCTCCATGAAGTTGACGACCTCGAAGCTGCGCCCATCGCCGACGTCGCACATCTCGCGGTGGCAGGCATGGTAGATCGTCGCCAATGTCGTGACGCCGGCATCGGCAACGGCGGCGAGCTCGCGCTGGACCAGGTCGCGCTTGAACGCCGGCAATACCGCGAGGCTGTTCGCCTGGGTTCCAACACGCGGCACATCGATCTCGACAAGTTCTACACCGGGCACGATCGCCAGCAGCTTTCGCACGGCCGCCTGCACTGCCGGCAACACCGGCCGTTCGTGCAACGCCACGCGTTTTTCGACCCGGTATTTCATCATCGGCGCGAGGATCTCCGCGCGCTCGGCGAGGAAAACGAGAAACGGGTTCAGGTCGAAGGGCCGCGCGCCAAAGCGCGCCTCGTAGCTAGGCAATGTCACTTCGCCGATCTGGACTTGGCAGCTCGGGCACCAGGAGAGGACGGTAGATGTCCCGGCCGAGGCGAGGCCGTCGATCGTCGTATAGGATACCCGCGCCGTATTTTCGAAATCCCCTTCGCGAAATTGGTACACGCCGCAGCACTGCCCGGGCCCGCCCATGACCTCGTAGTCGACACCGAGGAGATCGAGCACGTCGAGACAGAGGAGCGCAATGTGCGGGGTCTTCAGGATGTTGCACCCCGTGTAGAAGACGACATCGGGTGGGCTCTGACGCTCCGCCTCGCGGGATTGCCCCCTGACCCGGGCCAATGCCTCGGGCGACAATTGCAGCCGCGACAGGATCCGCACGCCGCGGCTCATCGTCTGAAAACCCTGCCGCCAGCGCGTGTTGAGCCGCGTATCGCCGCTTTGCGCCCGCGCAAAGCCGCGGGCGAGCTGAACCATGAAGCGCGTATCGATCCCCTCCGGGCAAGCCGGAATACAACTGCCGCTGCCGCTGCATACCGAAGCCCAGCGCGCCGCTTCCGCGGTGCCGGCGCCGCCGGTGATCAGATCGACGATGCCGCCTGCGGTGTCCGCCGGGTCGACCTCGCCGAGCCCTGCGGGTGTGACCATCGGGCAGGCGCGAAAACACGCACCGCAGCGCGTGCACACCTCGGCGATCGCTTCGCCGCGCGCCCTGAAGTCCTCGATATATCCGGCCGCGCCGTTCATGCTGCTCATAGCGGAATCACCAACAAGGTGTCGATCTTCTGGCTGTCGAGGACGACGAGCCGCTCGACAAAACGATAAGGCTGGCTCGTCAGATCGACGCGGTCGAGATAGCGGCCGGCAGCGAACAGGTTCATTTCGCCATCATGCATGATGCGCACCGCGATGAAGTTCGAGCTTACCTGCGCCATTGTCGTGTCGATCTGCTCGATGCGGATTGGCCCCACGATGTGGCGATAACGATGCGGCTCGAAGATGTTCGCCTGGCGTAGCGCCGTGACCCGGTCGACAAGCATGCCGCGTGAGGCGGCATAGATGACGCCGTGCGGGAGTCCCGCCTCGTGGCTGGCCCTGCTCGTGATTAAGTAGCGGCACTGCTCGACAAAGAAGTCGGGCCAGTCTTCCAGCCGGTCCTCGTCGATGCAATCGGCATAGGCGGCGATCAGCTCGTGCACCCCAAGCCGGACAGCGACCTCGTCCATCAAATGCGTCAGGCGCCCGTCAGCGCACGGTATTCCTTCCAAAAGCCACGGATTGCCGCTTCGCTGGCGCGGAACGGCTGCGGCGCGGCGTCGTAGCCGCCCATCATGACGATGCCCGCGTCGTCGTCGTTGTATCGCAAGGCGCGTTGCACGAACCCGCCGATGCAACCGTCCTCCATCGAAATATAGCCGGCGGCGCCGACCAGATTGCCTTGCCTGAGGCGCCGCTCGGTCATCGCCTCGTCATCATCCTCGAAGCCCAAGTGGATCCATTCGAGCTCGGTCTTTTCGAGGCCGCGAGGCCGGATCACGCGGACCGCGATCGTGTTGCGAATCTGCTGCAACACCATGCTCGGGAAGACGGTCAGGATCTGCACTGAGATGCCGTCGCCATACTCGTCGACCGATTCGATGACCGAGCTGTCCGCCAGGCAGAACCCGCTGTCCGAACGCAACGCCGCCTGCTTGTAGTCGCCATCCTCGAGCGCGTAATCGAGCTTCGAATAGCTGAAATGATGCGCGCCGCTGTCGTCCATGACGATCCCGCCCTCTTGAGAGAGGCGGTTGATGCGGAACGTCGTCAGGAAGAGGTGCAGGATGCTGGCGTGGTAGGTGTCTTTGACATTCTCGGCGTACAGCTTCCAATTGTTCGGAAGTACCTGAGTGCTGCGGCCGAGGATGCGAGCCGGACGGTTCAACACGCGACTGATGCCGCCGGCGATTTTCGGGCCCAGATAGGTCTCCAAATCAGGCCCGTCGTCGCGGAACGACCCGAACACCAAGCCGCCGAATTCCGCGACCCGCAAGCGCTGAAGGTTGTGCTCGTCCTTGTGGAATTCCGGCGGCATCCCGCCTTGTCGCTTGACCCCGCGCTCGAACGCGACGCCGGTCAATTTGCCCGCTAGGTCGTAGGTCCAGCCGTGATAGATGCAGCTGAGCTCCTTCGCGTTGCCGCGCCGCTCGAGGCACAACAGGTTGCCGCGATGCGCGCAGCGGTTGACGATGGCATTTATGCGCCCTTCGCCATCACGCGTCACTATGACCGCGGTCTCCCCTATAGTCGTGGCGACGTAATCGCCGGAATTGGGGATCTCGGCGGCAAGGCAGAGATAATTCCAGGTCGACCCCTTGAAGATGCGCTCCTGCTCCAAGGCGTATTGATCCGGATCGGTATAGACCTTGAACGGGATCTCTGTCAGGCCGTTAGAGGGCCAGTGGACTCCCCGCATTGTCGTCGCGCCGAGTTCTGACATGTCTCTGCCTCCTCCTGGCGGTAATGGCAGCCATGATAACAGGAAGGCGGCCGGCGGGGAAATTCGCTTGCCGGGGAAAGCCCGATGGCAGACGATCCGTTGCAACACGCCTTCCCGCGGGAGGACCAGGCATGAACGATCTCTATCTGCGCAGCGGCATTTTCCTCGCGCCGTTCCACAATCACGACGAAAACCCGACCTTGTCGATCGAGCGCGATCTCGAATTGCTCGAGCATCTCGACCGGCTCAATTACCATGAAGCGTGGATCGGCGAGCATCATTCGGGCGGTTTCGAATTGATCGCCTGCCCGGAGATGTTCATCGCCGCAGCGGCGCAGCGCACCCGTCACATCCGCCTCGGCACCGGCGTTGTGTCGTTGCCGTACCACAACCCGTTCATGCTTGCCGACCGCATGGTGCAACTCGACCACATGACGCGGGGCCGGGCGATGTTCGGGGTCGGCCCTGGCGCGCTCGTGCACGATGCGTTGAAGATCGGCATCGATCCCGGCAACCAGCGGCAGATGATGAACGAAGCGTTCGATGTCATCATCCGGTTGCTGCGCGGTGAAACCGTTACTCGCAAAACGGACTGGTTCAATCTGGCCGAGGCGCAATTGCAATTGCGCCCCTATACCCGGCCGACAATGGAGCTCGCAGTCGCCGCAGCGCGCTCGCCGTCGGGCTCACTGCTCTCCGGGAGATATGGCGTTGGCATGCTGTCGATCGGCGGGACCGCGCCGGCGCAGATGGAGCGGCACACCGCCAATTGGGGACTCTACGAAGAGACGGCGCGCGCCAACGGTCATGTGCCCAACCGCAAGAACTGGCGCGTCGTCGGCATGTTCCACATCGCCGAAACGCGCGTGCAGGCCCGCAGGAATGTGCAATTCGGCGTGCAGGCTTTCGCCAATTACTTCCGCGACGTTGCGACCTTCCCGATCATCCCGCCGGAGGTCGGCGATCCGACAGAGTGGCTGATCGAAACGGGAACGGCGTGCATCGGAACACCCGATGACGCGATCGCCTATGTCGAACGGCTGATCGCCGGCTCGGGCGGGTTTGGCGTGCTATGTGAGCTGGCGCAGAACTGGGCCGATTGGGACGCTACCAAGCGGCATTACGAACTGATGGCGCGCTTTGTGCACCCGCATTTCCAGAAGAGCCGCGAGTTTTTGCGCGACAGCTACGATTTCGCAAGGAGCCACCACGTTGATTTCATAGGCCAAGCAAGCGCCGCTATTCAGAAGGAAATCGACCGGCACGCCAATGCGCGGCGTGCCGAGACCGAACGGTCCGCGGCGGAGTAATAAGGACAACGACCCAGAATCCGCCGCGGAAGCCTTCAGCAAAGATTAAGCGAGGTCGAAGCGGTCCAGGTTCATCACCTTGGTCCACGCCGCGACGAAGTCCTTCACAAACTTCTCCTGGGAGTCCGTACACGCGTAGACTTCCGCGAGCGCGCGCAGCTGGGAGTGCGAACCGAAGATCAGATCGACACGGGTGCCAGTCCACTTGAGCTCGGCCGTCTTGCGGTCGCGCCCCTCATACACGCCCTCAGAGCCGGCGGACGGCTGCCACTCGGTGCTCATATCGAGCAGGTTGATAAAGAAGTCGTTGCTCAGTGTCTCGGGCCACTTGGTGAAGACGCCATGCGGGGACTTCCCGGCATTTGCTCCAAGCACGCGCAGGCCGCCAACGAGGACTGTCATCTCGGGCGCCGTTAAGGTCAGCAATTGCGCCCGATCCACCAACGCTTCCTCGGGAAGCATGAGCTGCTTGCCGCGGAGATAGTTGCGGAACCCGTCGGCGGTCGGTTCGAGCGGCGCGAAGGACTCGACGTCGGTCTGGGCCTGCGATGCGTCCATGCGTCCCGGCGTGAACGGGACTTGGATGTCGTGCCCCGCGGCCTTCGCCGCTTTCTCCACTGCCGCGCAACCGCCGAGGACGATCAGGTCGGCGAGCGAGACCTTCTTCCCGCCGGTCTGTGAGGCATTGAAGTCCCCTTGAATCGCTTCGAGCGTCAGCAACACCTCCGCCAGCTGAGCCGGCTGGTTGACCTCCCAGTCCTTTTGCGGGGCGAGGCGAATGCGCGCGCCGTTCGCACCACCGCGCTTGTCAGAGCCGCGGAACGTCGACGCCGAGGCCCAAGCCGTCGAGACCAGCTGCGAGACCGACAAGCGGGACGCGAGAATTTTCGCCTTTAGGGTCACAATGTCCGCTTCCCCGATCAGCGGATGATCGACCGCGGGAATCGGGTCCTGCCAGATCAGCGTCTCCTTCGGGACGAGGGGCCCTAGATAACGCACGATCGGGCCCATGTCGCGGTGCGTCAGCTTGAACCACGCCCGCGCGAACGCGTCGGCGAACTGATCCGGATGCTCGTAGAACCGGCGCGAGATCTTTTCGTAAGCCGGATTGAGCCGCAGGGCGAGGTCAGTGACCAGCATGGTCGGCACGTGCCGCTTCGACGGTTCAAAGGCGTCCGGAATAGTCGCGGCACCTTTCGCCTTAAACTGCCAAGCGCCGGCCGGGCTCTTCGTCAACTCCCATTCGTGATTAAACAGGTTCTCAAAGAAGTGGTTGCTCCACTGCGTCGGCGTCTGCGACCAGGTGACTTCCGGGCCGCCGGTGATCGCGTCCGGCCCGAATCCCCTGCCATACCTGCTCTTCCAGCCGAGGCCTTGATCTTCGATGCTACCGGCTTCCGGGGCGGCCCCGACAAACGACGGATCGCCGGCGCCGTGGGTTTTGCCGAAACTGTGGCCGCCGGCGATCAATGCGACGGTCTCCTCGTCGTTCATCGCCATTCGGAAGAACGTCTCGCGAATATCTTTGGCCGCCGCGACCGGATCCGGCTTACCGTTCGGCCCCTCCGGATTGACGTAGATGAGGCCCATTTGCACCGCGGCAAGCGGGTTCTGAAGCTCGCGTTCGCCGCTGTACCGCTCATCTCCCAGCCACGTCCCCTCGGGACCCCAGTAGAGCTCCTCAGGCTCCCAAACATCCTTGCGCCCGCCGCCAAAACCAAAAGTTTTAAAACCCATCGACTCGAGAGCGACGTTGCCGGCGAGGATCATCAGGTCGGCCCAAGAAATTTTTCGGCCGTATTTCTGCTTGATCGGCCATAAGAGCCGGCGCGCCTTGTCGAGGTTTGCGTTGTCCGGCCAGCTGTTGAGCGGCGCAAAGCGCTGCTGGCCGGCGCCGGCGCCGCCGCGGCCGTCGGCGATGCGATAGGTGCCGGCGCTGTGCCAGGCCATCCGAATGAACAGTCCGCCGTAATGTCCAAAATCGGCCGGCCACCAATCCTGCGAATCCGTCATCAGGGTATGCAAGTCCTTGATCACGGCATTCAGGTCGAGGCTCTGGAATTCCTTCGCGTAGTCGAACGCCTCGCCCATCGGATTGGACAAACTGGAGTGCTGGTGCAGAACCTGAAGGTTCAGTTGGTTCGGCCACCAGTCACGGTTCACGCGTGCGCGGGGGCCGCCCGAGAACGGGCACTTGCTCTCATCTGCCATGTCTCGGCCTCCAAGAATTAGAATTGATCTAATCTGGTTACGCGGCTCCGCTTGTCAATGGGCCGGCGATACGCCCGGCCCTCTTGCGCCCGCCGGTCGGCACGACGACAGTTACCGGCGTGAACTCCGCCCTCTCGCCCGCAACGCCTCAGGCGATCACCCGGGGCGCCGCGCTGCTGCGCGCCGGGCGGCTCGTCGCATTCCCGACCGAGACCGTGTACGGGCTCGGGGGCGATGCGGCAAACGACCGCGCGGTGGCCGCGATCTTTGCCGCCAAGGCCCGGCCGCGCTTCAACCCGTTGATCGTGCATGTTCCGGATCTCGCCGAAGCCGAGACCCTCGCCGTCTTCAACGAGCCTGCCCGGCGGGCCGCTGCACGGTTCTGGCCGGGGCCGCTGAGCCTCGTATTGCCCCGCCGGCCCGCCGCAGGGTTGTCATTGCTGGCGAGCGCCGGGCTCGACACCGTTGCGGTCCGGGTGCCCGCCCACCCGGTCGCGCAGGCCTTGCTGCGCGCAACCGGTCGGCCGATCGCGGCCCCCTCCGCCAACCGCTCGGGCCGGGTCAGCGCCACCGAATCCGCGCATGTCGCCGAGGACCTCGGGGAGCATGTCGCGCTTATTCTCGATGACGGCCCGACCCCGGTCGGTCTCGAATCGACCGTGCTCGACCTTTCGGGAGGGTCCCCTGCCCTGCTTCGCCCCGGCTCGATCACGCTAGATGCGCTGACCGAGCTGCTCGGACCAATCGGGCTCCCCGGCTCCCCCCAGCCGAAATCACCGGGCATGCTGGCGAGCCATTACGCGCCGCACTTGCCAGTCCGCCTCGCCGCAACCGAAGCCCGTCCCGGCGAGGCATTGCTCGCCTTCGGCCCCGCCGCGCCCTCCGGCTTTGCCGAGGTGCTGTGGCTCAGCCCCTCCGCCGACCTAGCCGAAGCGGCGACCAACCTCTTCACGATGCTGCGCCGTCTCGACCGCCCGCGGTTCACCGGCATTGCCGTGATGCCGATCCCCGAACAAGGCCTCGGCCAAGCAATCAACGACCGCCTCCGCCGCGCCGCCGCCCCGCGGCGCGTACCGCCAGTCGAGCGACCAGTGCTTCGCTGATTTTGCTGTTAAATACAGCGAAAAAGCAGCCAGCGTTTACCTTTACCCGCGGAAATCCTCGGTTCTCGCGACCTCCCAAAATAACAGCGAGGAACAGCCAGCAATAACAACCAAGTCTAGCAATTCCTGCTGCATATCCAATCGTCCTGCTCGCGCCGCAACTGCCCACCTTCAATTTCCCGCCTTTTCCAACGCCAAATCCGTCCAGGGCGGCGCCGGAATGGCTACGGTCAGCGGCGGATCTGTATTATGTGATTATGGCATATTTCGGAATTGCTATCATGCCCGGCTGAGTGACCGGGAGAAGCTTGCCTGCGGGCTGATGTTGCGTATCTTTATAGGCAGAAAAAGTCTGTAAGAGAGGCTCCATGCCGCTCAACATCAAGGATCCGGCTACAGAAAAGTCCGTTCGGGAGCTTGCGGCGATAACCGGAGAGACGGTCACGACCGCCGTGCGCAGAGCCGCCGAAGAACGACTGCAACGCGTGCGACGCGATCGCGGCGGGCGCAGCCTCGCCGCCGAACTGCTTGAAATCGGTAGGCGCTGCGCCTCGCTGCCGGATCTCGACACGCGGACCGCGGACGAGATTCTCGGCTACGACGAGCATGGTCTGCCCCAGTAATGGTCATCGATACCTCGGCAGTCATTGCAGTATTGCTGAATGAAGCGAACGCGCCCCGGATCACCCAGGCGATCGAAACCGGTTCCCCGCGGCTATTCTCGGCGGCAAGCCTGCTGGAAGCCTCTATCGTGATCGAGAGCCGAAAGGGTGAAAACGGCGGCCGCGAACTAGATTTGCTGATCTACCGTGCCGATATCGAAATTGTTCCGCTCGATCAGGATCAGGCCGAGATCGCCCGCATTGCCTGGCGCCGCTTCGGCAAAGGTCGGCATCCCGCGGCGCTCAATTACGGCGATTGCTTCGCCTATGCCCTCGCCAAATCCCGCCGCTTACCGTTGCTCTACCAAGGCGAGGATTTCTCCCAAACCGATATCGAAAGCGTGCTGTAAGGAGGACTCGATGGGAAGATCGAGTACAGATCAAGCTTGTTCGAAACGGCAGCGTGACGGGACGAGCGCGTTTTACCCGATCGGCTAGGCTTCACGGAGCTCGACCTTGAATGAAATCAAGCCGATTTGAAGCGAAGCGGATTACGAGGTGGCGCTTGCAGAGGTCGGGCGGCTGTGGGGTGCACGCTCGGGCACGCCTGAGGGGGATCGGCTCGATGTGCTCGCTACCTTCATGGACGCCTATGAGAACGATCACCACCGATCGATCCTCCCGACCCGATCGAGGCGATCAAATCCCACGTGGAGCAACAAGGCCTCACTCGGAAGGACTTGGAGGGAATCCTCGGAGCCGCACTCGAATTGCCGAAATACTCAATCGCCGGCGAGGCCTGTCGATCAACATGATCCGCCTCCTGGGCTACGCTTATAAGATCGACGGTCCGGAACGACTTGGAACAGCCCTCCGCCGACGGATTACTCCGAGCCCGAGCAAGCCGGAGGCGAAGACCGCGAGTGAAGCCGGCTCCGGAACAGCCGAAACGTTCGTAGTTATAGGGGTCATCGTGCCGGTGAAATCGCCGGCACTTTCGAACGTCAGCGCCGTGATGAACGCGGTAGTGTTGTCGGGATCGAGCCCGAGAGCGGGATCGATGCCGAGAACTTCAAACTCGCTTACCCCGCCGGGCCCGAAGTCAAAAAGCGTATCTGCAGCGAGCGTCGTGTCAAAGACAAAGGCTGAACCATTCCATAAGTACAAATCGTAAGGGTTCGGATTGCCGATGTCCGGCAACTCGACGCTGGCGAAGTTGGGATTTCCCGCGCCGGTCTGATAGATGTAGCCAGTCGCTACGGCCGGATCGATGTAATAGGTTATCCCCGGCTGTACCATCATCTGAAAACCGTATACAACTTGGTTTCCGACTAACGTAAATGTGGGCAAGTTGACCGGCGGCGCGCCTCCGGGGAGGATTTGAAAACTAGAATAGATGTGGGAAGATGCGCTTAAATTATTATTACTAAGATTTGTCGTCGATCCATTCCTCGTCACTAAGTCTTCCAGAGAAATGGTGTATGTAGTGCCAGGCATTAGCTGATAGCCGGGCACGGTAAAGTCGGCAGGATTTACGGTATATGTGGGCGTAGTTAGATTTTTGCCAACGACTTGGCACCATTTCCAGGTCCAACAACATTGTTTTGGATTATGAGAATCCTGTAACCATCGGGCGCAGGTCCCGCGCCCGCGCTCCAATTGAAAGTTGGGTAACCGTTAGTCTGAGATAGGGTAATATTTTGAGCCGGTCCGATTTGGCTGCCAACAAGAGATAGGGTATTAGAGACACTCGTTGGGGTCGCATTCGAACTCTGAAAGGTCAAAGTCCAAGGAAGAATAAGGTTACTCGGGTTATTGTTGCCGGACGGGGTGCAATTCGTCGTGCAAATGCTTATTGCACGGTAAAATAGGTTTTCGTTGGGACGTAATTTATCGGATAGGTAATGGTGTTGCCTGTATCGAAATTGGTCGTGGCAGCGAGGCCGCTGGTTGCTACGCGAACGCCGTTGGTCGCCGCGTTGCCGTTGGGTATCACCGTATCGGCGCTAACGGCTATGTAGGCGCCAGGCGCAGGCGCTATTTGGAGGGGAGCCCCAGCTGGCAAGGGGCCAAAATTGGTATAATATAGCGCTGGGCCCGCGACGGTGAGCGCAGTGGCATGCGCCGCCGAAGTGCCGGCAACCAGTCCGAGAACTCCAAAACTGAGCGAAAGCAATATGCGTGCGGCTGGCCGGTCTGCAATGCCGGCACGCGCCATATCTCTCGATACTTTTCTCACGGCCGCCTCCCCTTCGGGCCGCCAAAACAGCAGCCCTTTCTATTACATATATATTCCCCGGATACCCGGGGATTGTGAGGTGATGATTACCCCCATCGGGCATCCTCGACAAGGTGGAAATCGCCCTCTATGCCGCGAAAGGCGCCCGAAGCCGCCAATTGATTGCGCTGTGGTGCTCAAACGCTCTGCTCTGCTCCCATCTGAGCGCACCTCTTCCGTCGTTTGCCCGTTATCCGCTTTCCTCACCTCACGCTCGCGCGGACGGTGGAGCTATTCGCAGAAGTTGGTGACGGCATGAAAGGGTAGGGCGGCGTATCGTGGGGGTGTTTTCGCCTCCACTTCTCCACTGAAGGAGTGATACGCCGTGACCGACAGTAATGTTTTCCAGCTTTCCCAGCCAGGCACGCTTTGCGA